>NZ_JAVSCF010000078.1:0-23744 GCF_031932565.1 Streptomyces sp. B1866 | reverse complement strand
GTGGCCCGCGCGCGAGCCGGAACCGGGTAACCGCGCGCCGCGCCCGCCCGCCGGCGGCGGCGCGCCGCGCCCGCCGGCCGTGCCGGGACCCGCGAACACCCCGGAACGCCCGGCGAACCCGGCGCCGTCGTCATCGTGGGCGCGGACGCTGTCCGTCCGCGGCGGGCCGCTGTCCGTCCGCGGCGGGCGGACGGTACGGGAGGCGGCCGCCTTGCCGCTCCGGTCGGCCATCGTCACGCCTCGCCCGTGCCCTCCCTCACCGCCTCACCGGTCCGCGCCCGGTCGGCCGCGCCCGTGGGACACTCCGCTCCGCTGCCCGTCGTACGCCGCCTTCGGCCCGCCTCGCGTGGTCAGGTACGAACATGGCCGCCCCCGTTCCCCCAGGTTGAACATGGCACCATCGCATCCTGACCGTCGGGTGTCGATTTCCACAACAAGATTGCCGCTCTCGACGGGTTGATGACCGAAACACTGGCCCCTGAATGTCTCCTACAGCCCTTCCGCCCCTTACGTCGTTCACAAAGCGGTCCGCGCACCGCCCGGCCACCGCCTGCGGACCGTCGCGGCACGTCGGCGGGCCGGTCAGCCGACCGTCCGAGGGGCGCCGCACCCGGGGGGACGACCGCGACGGAGAAGCGCGGAAACGTTACCGCGAGATACCAATCGAGGGTCGAGAATCAGACACGGCGAAAGGGCTCAGGGTCCCCCTAAGGGATGTCACAGCTCGGCAGCAAAGCCGGTCCCGCACCGCCGCGCCCGCGCCCCGGCCAGGCGGACGGGGTACGTTCGCATCGTGGCTGGATTCAGGAGCGGACGCGGACGGGACGCCCAGTCGGCGCGACAGGGGCAGTGGCAGGGACCACCTCAGCCGCCGCCGTACGGACACCCGAGCCCGTACGGCGGCCAGGGCCCGGGCGCGCCAGGGGAGCCGGACTACTTCGGCCCGGGCGACCGCCGCTACGCCGACCCCAGCGGCCAGACCCACCCGTACGGCGTGGGCGATGCCCCGGACGCGTACGGCCCGACCCCCTCGTACGGCCCGGACGCCCCGTACTCCCCGTACGCCGACGACTACGCCCCCGGGCCCGGCCCGCACGGCGCCTCGCCCCCCTACGGCCCGTACGACGGCGGCGACCCCGGCGGCTACGCCGCGAACACCTACCGCGCCGGCTCCTCCACCGCCCCGCCGGCCGCCCCCCGGCTGCCCTGGAAGGACCTGCTGAGCGGCATCGTGCTGCGCCCGTCGGCCACCTTCTGGCAGATGCGCGACCACCCGATGTGGGGCCCGGCGCTCGCCGTGACCTTCGTCTACGGCCTGCTGGCGGTCTTCGGCCTGGACGAGGCCCGCCACGACGTCCTGAAGGCGCCGATGTCGCAGAGCATCCCGTGGGTGCTCACCACGGGCGTCGCGGTGGTCCTCAGCGGCCTGGTCCTCGGCGCGGTCACCCACACGCTGGCCCGGCAGCTCGGCGGCGACGGCGCGTGGGCGCCGACCGTCGGCCTGTCCATGCTGATCATGTCGATCACGGACGCGCCGCGCCTGCTCTTCGCGATGTTCCTGGGCGGCGACAGCTCGTTCGTCCAGGTGCTGGGCTGGGCCACCTGGGTGGCGGCCGGCGCGCTGTTCACGTCGATGGTGAGCAGGTCGCACGACCTGCCGTGGCCGAAGGCGCTGGGCGCGTCGGCGATCCAGCTGGTGGCGCTGCTGGCGCTGCTGAAGCTGGGCACGCTGTAGCGCCGGGCCGGGCGCGGCCGACAGACCCCGACCGGCCTTCTCAGACCTGGGTCCGGTGAAAGTTGAGATAGGACCGGGAGGGGGTGGGCCCGCGCTGCCCCTGGTAGCGGGAGCCGTACCGCGCGGACCCGTACGGGTGCTCGGCGGGCGAGGTCAACCGGAACATGCACAGCTGCCCGATCTTCATGCCGGGCCACAGCTTGATCGGCAGCGTGGCGACGTTCGACAGCTCCAGCGTGACGTGCCCGGAGAAGCCGGGGTCGATGAACCCGGCGGTCGAGTGCGTCAGCAGCCCCAGCCGCCCGAGGCTCGACTTCCCCTCCAGCCGCGAGGCGATGTCGTCCGGCAGCGTGACCACCTCGTACGTCGAGGCCAGCACGAACTCCCCCGGATGCAGGATGAAGGCGTCGTCCTTCTCCGGCTCCACGAGCCGGGTCAGGTCGGACTGCTCCTCGGCGGGGTCGATGTGCGGATACCGGTGGTTCTCGAACACCCGGAAATAGCGATCGAGCCGCACGTCGATGCTGGACGGCTGCACCATCGAGGGCTCGTACGGCTCGATGCGCACCCGTCCGGCGTCGATCTCTGTCCGGATATCCTTGTCTGAGAGAAGCACGCCACGAGAATACGCACCCGCGCCGTCGGCGCCCCTACCGCCCGCTGCGCGCCACCGGCACGGCGCTGCGCAGCCGCGCACAGCGCGGACAGCGCACCAGCCGACCGGGACCGAGGCGGCCGAGGTTCTGCATCGGGAACGAGGCGGTGCTGAACACGTGCCCTGCGGCACAGCGGACGACGGTGTGCTCCATCGGATCCCTTCCCCATGATCGCGACTGAGAAAAGCCACAGTAGGGGACGAACCCAACCCCCATCCACCCGCCACCCCGCCCTTCCAGCCACTCCGCGGGCGGGCCCGGGGGCTTGACGGCGCATGCGGTGGGGGTCGCGGATGGGGTACAGTGTGCGACGGTGCGACACCGCAGTGGTGGTGTCTTACGCGGGTGTAGTTTAATGGTAGAACATGAGCTTCCCAAGCTCAGAGCGCGAGTTCGATTCTCGTCACCCGCTCCATACTGAACCCCCAGGTCAGAGGCCCGGGGGTTGTTTGTTGCCTGGACCTCTCTAAGCATCGCGTGCCAGATCCGTGCCAGATGGCCCCGGATCCGGCCCTCGTAGGGGCTTTCATTGCCCCCGGCTGACCGCGAGCGGCCGCAGGTACCCGAATGGCGAGACGCGATTTGCATGATTCGCGCCACATCATTCTGTCCGGTTGTACTGCCTTATGTCAGCATTTTCTCCCCAGGTCAGGCGAGGAACCGCCTGTAGCAGAGACCGTCAGCGGAGGTCCGCTCCAGGCTGTACGGCCCGTGCCAGATCCGTGCCAGACGGCCCCGACGGATGATCATTCGGGCTGTCCCTCCGGCTGCTCCGCTTGCTCTTCCTCCTCGCCGTTCGCGGCGTAGGGATGCACGTGCCGCTTGTCGCCGAAGGGGGTGAACCAGTCCTTGACGCCCATGGGCGCTATGCCGAGGTGTGCGGAGGCAGGGTCCTTGTCGATGCCGTCCGCGGCCGGGTCGTACAGCCATTCGTGGTCCATGTCCTCGTACACGCCGTCGGCGAAGACCTCCCAGGCGGTGCTGACCTCGTCACTCAGCAGGCCGTAGAGGTCGACCGTCACCTCGGCCTTGGTGAGCAGGATGCGCAGCAACAGTTCCTCAGCGACGCAGGTCAACATGCCGAAGTGGGACTGGGTGAGGCGGCCGGTCATCGTGATCGCCGTGGCGATCAGTCGCCTGGTGAACAGGACCGTGTACTGGAGCGCGAACTGCGGGGGCAGTTCCTCCAGGACCATGAACACCCTCTCGCTCTCGGCGACGTTCGGCCCGTCCTTGCCCAGCGAAGCCAGGTCCAGGAACAGCTCGTCCACCAGCAGATCGATGGCGTACACCAGCGCACCGGCCGCAATCTCCGCCGCTTCACGGCTGACGACGCGTTCCTCCTCGTCGTCCGAGTAGCCGAAGGACTCCAGCGGGAAGGACTGAAGGCGCTGTGCGAAGGAGCGGAGTTTCTGCCGCATCGCCTCGACTTCGGCCTCGTTCAGACGGCCCGGCTCGCCGACGGTCCCGGTGTCCGCGTGGCGCCGGGCGCGTTCCGCGGGATCGGCCGGCGGTGCGTCCGGACCGTCGGCCGCTTCGAGGCTCTCACGGGCGAGGTCGGGGTGCAGTTGCACCTCGCACTGGGCGATCTCCCAGTCGGCGAGCAGTTCGCTGCGTTCCAGGAGTCCCGCGACGACCGCGCGTACGGCGTCCTCGGCGAACTCCAGCGCCGGAGCGTCGACGAAGAGCCTCAGCAGGGCACCGCCAGGGTGGACGGCGATGGCGTCGTCGAGGAACTCGACTTCCATCCCGTCCGGTCCCTCGACGGCATCGATCGAGTCGAGCCCCTTCCGCAGCAAGAAGATGACGCCCTCCCGCTGGAGAGCGTCGAGTTCCGGAGCGCTTTCCGGAAGGCACAGATCAACGGTCACCGGGTATGTCACCCGCCCATCGTGCCCCAACACGGCACCCTCGGGAGAGGGATCCGCCGCTGCGACGGTCCAGGCAGGTCTCGCTCCTGCCCGGACCGTCCTGCGGCAGCCGCGGGTCAGGCGTCCCGCTTGTAAGGCCTTGCTTCGGGCCCCTGTGGCCGGGTGGTACGTCGTCCCCGGACGCGGGCATCGATGTCAGCGGCGATCCGCTGCTGATGCTCCAGCGTGGAGTGCTGGTAAATGAGCTGTGCCCTCTGCGAGGACTGGCCGGCTCGGACCATGAGGTCCTTGAGCTTGGCACCCGTATCGGCCGCCAGGGTGTTGCCGGTGTGCCGCAGGTCGTAGAAGCGGAAGCCAGGCGGAAGCCCGACCTTCTCCCTGGCCTTGCGCCACCTCCGCCCGAAGGTCGACCGGCGGAAGGGCGCGCCACGCTCGCCGACGAACAGCAGCCCGTCCGGCTCCTTGGCGGCGAACCAGTCCAGGTGCCTCCGCACGTCGACCGACAAGAACGCGGGCAGGACGACGACCCGCTTCCCGGCGTCGGACTTCGGGTCGCCAGTTACCCGGCGGCCGGTGGTCAGCTCGGGCGAGGCGCGGCTGATACGTAGCAGGACGGGCTGATGCCCCGCGTCACGCTGCTGCTGCCGGGCCTGCGGCTCGTCGGGGAAGACGACATCCGGCCGCCGGAGTTCGGCCTGCTCCTCCGGCCGCAGGCTGGCGTAGGCGGCGAGGTAGACCATCAGCCGCCAGCGCGGGCCCACCGCGTCGGCAAGCGCGTCGACCTGCTCGATCGTGGCGGTCGGCCGCTCGTCCGCTTCTTCCTTGCCCGCGCCCTTGATCCGGCAGGGGTTGCGCCGGATGAGCTCGTCATCGGTCGCCGTCTGCATGATCGCTTTCAGTAGCCGGTACGCCTTCGCGACGGTGGTGTCGGCGCCTGTGGTCTCCAGCCGCTCGGCACGCCAGGTACGTACCCGGGGCGGGGTGATCTCGTCGAGGTCCCACTGTCGGAAGGTGGGCAGGATGTGCAGCCGCAGCAACCGCCGGTACAGCTCGTCGGTCGTGGCGGCCAGCTTGCGCTCCTCCACCCACCGCAGGGCGTACTCCTCGAAGTTCACCGCCCCCGCATCCGGGTCCGTCCAGTCCCCGCGCGTCAGGTCCGCCTCCACCTGGGTCAGCCAGACCTCGGCATCGGTCTTGGTCTCGAAGGTCTCCGGCGCCCGGCGCTCCAGGCCGTCGGGCCCGAGGTAACGGGCCTGGAACCGGCCTGACGGCAGCTTGCGCACCGCGCCGAAGCGACGCCGCTTGCCCTTGCTGTTCCCCATCAGGCGGCCTTCCGGTAGTGGGAGCGGGTCCGGCGGGTGGCGGGCTGGACGGTGTTGGCTTCGATATACGCGTCGAGGGCGGTTTCTGCGATGCGGACGTGGCGTCCGACCTTGACGAAGGTGATGCGGCGTTCGGCGATCAGGCGGCGGGGGAAGCGCTCGGTGGTGCCGAGGCGTTCGGCGGCTTCGGCCACGGTGAGCAGGCGGTCAGCCACGAGCGTCCACCTCCCGGGCCGCGAGCGGCGCGGGCGAGTGGGCAGGGGGTATCGGTATGTGGGGCAAGGGGGTTCCTCGTGTGGTGGCGCGGGGCTGCAACCCCGGGCTGTGCTGGTGATCGTTCAGGGATGGGCGGTGATCAGAGGTCGGGCGCGGCCGTCGGCGCTGCAACGCCGTGGGGCCTGCCGGTGTGGCTGGTGGCCCGGTCTACGCCGATCGCGCCGGGGCCCGGGTGGCAGGGCCGCTGAGGTCCGCCCGAGCGCCGCGCCCGGCTGGGCGGGGCAGCGGCCAACGTGGCGGCGGATTGCCGCAGGAAACCGGCAGCGGAGCGGAGCCGACGGGCGCCGGGTACTCCCGCAGGGCGGCCCGGAGGCAGGGCTGGTTTTCGGGGGTGGAAGCATGGCGGTGTTGTTTAGCATGCATTCCCGGCCTGTCCAAGCCGCTTATCCGCAGACGGCCTGAGAAGGTGCCGACGCTTCCCTTTCCATGTCACCCCGTGCTGTCCTGTCCGCACTGTGTGCCCTCCTGTGACGTGCGCCTTTCCGTCACACAAGGGTCTACGGAATCCCCGGTTTGGCCAACCGGGGATCCGCTGCTATAAGCAGCAGGGGCCGTTTATCGGCATCGTGAGACCTGGCCTGCGGCCTTTCGTAGGCCCGAGTATTCCAGGCCGGGAATTGTCGGGTACAGTGCTCGTCCCGTAAGCCCCGAGCCCGCTCGTGACCGCAACAAAAATCGGCCCCCGGTGTTGCAGCACCGGAGGCCGAGACGACTCCCCACGACCGCCCATCCCTGAACGATCACCAGCGACATGACCCGGGGTTGCAGCCCCGCGCCCGCCAAACGAAGGAAGCTCGATGCCCCACCCTACGACCCGGCACCCTGTCACCGCATCCCCCGACACCGACCGGGGGTGCTGAGGCGGTGGCCCGGATCCGCACCATCAAGCCCGAGGCGTTCACCTCCGAGTCCCTCGCCTCGGTGTCCCTGACCGCCGAGCGCACCTTCTTCGGCCTGCTCACCCAGGCCGACGACCACGGCCGCCACCGCGACCACCCTGCGGTCATCGCCGGAGCCCTGTGGCCCCTGCGCCCGGAGCACACCCCTCTCGACGTCGAAGACGACCTCGCCCAGCTCGCCACCGCCGGCCTGATCTGCCGCTACACCGGCCACGACGGCAAGCCCTACCTCCACATCACCGGCTGGCACCGCCACCAGAAGATCAACCGCCCCAGCGGAACCCGCCACCCCGCCTGCCCGACCCACCACGCCGACGGCCAGCGGCCGGGCCTCAGTGAGGGCTCCGTGAGGACTCCCGGAGCCCTCCCCGCCACCTCACCGCACCCTCCTGAGAACCGCCACGAGACGTCACCGACCGCTCCGGGAACCACAGAAGCCGCAGGCCAGAGCCCGTTCCGGGAGGGTTCAGTGAGTTCTCCCGGAGGGTTCGGTGAGCCGTCGGTGAGCCCTCATCGACCGGATCCTGGATCTAGGATCCTGGATCAGGGATCTGTTCCTTCGGGGGGCGCGAGCGCCCCCGCGCCCGACACCGCCTGCGCCCGGGACCTGATCGGTGAGTACACCGCCGCCTGCGCCAGCCGCCCGCCCGCGAAGGTCCTCGGCCACCTCGGGCACGAAGTCAAGCAACTCCTCGCCGAAGGCATCCACCCCGACCACATCCGCGCCGGACTGGAACGCTTCCGGGCCAAGCCCATGCACCCCAGCGCGCTGCCCAGCCTGGTCAACGAAGCCATGAACGCCCCTGACAGGCCCGGCCAGGCGCCGCAGGGCACTGGGCGGGGCCACCGGTCGTGGACCGACCCCGCCGACCGCCACGACCCGGCCGCCTACGCCGAGGAGCTGTGACCGTGGCCCAGCCGCAGCCCCTCGCCGCCATCGGCCTGGCGGACCGTCTGACCGGCATCCTCACCGCCCGAGGCATCACCCCCACCCCCGAAGATCCCCAGCCCACCGTCGACGGCGGCGGCCCGGTCGTGGCGCTGGAGGCCGCCGCTGCGCGCATCCCGCCCCGCTACCGGCACGCCCACGCCGACCACCCGCAGGTCGCCGCCTGGGTCCAGCAGATCACCCGCGCCGCCGCCCCGGGGCCCGGTGGTACGTCGCGGATCGGCCGGGGCGGGTCGCTGCTGATCGCCGGGCCCACCGGCACCGGCAAGACCCACCAGGCGTACGGCGCCGTCCGCAGCCTCCTGGCGGCCGGGGTCCGGCTGCGCTGGCACGCCTCCACCGCCGCCGACCTCTACGCCGCCCAGCGCCCTCGCTCCGGCCACGACACCGAACGCGACCTGCACGCCCTCATGCGGTGCCCGCTGCTGGTCCTGGACGACCTCGGCGCGGCCAAGACCACCGAGTGGACCGAGGAGATCACCTACCGGCTCATCAACCACCGGTACGAACACCTCCTGCCGACCCTGGCCACCACCAACCTGACCATCCGCGACCTGCGCGCGGCCCTCGGCGACCGCGTCACCTCACGCCTCGCGGAGATGACCGACCGCGTCACCCTCACCGGCACCGACCGCAGACGCCACCCCACCGCCGCCTGAACCACCCCCCCCCCGGCGGCCGGACCCCGGCGCGCCTCGCCGCAACCCCACCTCACACCACCACCGCCCTCCCGCGCTGACGCCTGCGCGCGGGAAGGCCGACCGGAGTCCCCGCATGCCCTCCACCACCCCACCGCCCGCCGCTCCCGCGTCCACCCTGCGCGCGAAGTTCTACCGGCGCCCCCTGTGGGTCGACCGGCTCGTCATCATCACCCTCGGCGCCGCCGGAGCCGTGCTGTCCTTCAACGCCCTGCGCCAAGTGGCCCTCGCGATCCACACCACCCCGGCCCTCAGCTTCCTCTTCCCCGTTGTCATCGACGGCTTCATCGCCTACGGCGTCCGCGCCATCCTCGTCCTACGCGACGCACCCCTGGGCACCCGCGTCTACGCCTGGACCCTCTTCTGCACCGCCACCGCCGCCAGCCTGTGGGCCAACTCCCTGCACTCCGTCCGCCTCAACCAGCCCGGCACCCACACCCTGATCCTCGGCGACCACGCCGTCGCCATCCTCTCCACCATCGCGCCCCTCGCCCTCGGCGGAGCCACCCACCTCCACATCGTCGTCACCCGCCACGCCACCCGGCAGCAGCAAGCCGACACCCGAACGGCCACGGCCGGAACCCCGACCATGATTCCGGCCGACACACCAGTGATTCCGGCCGCCCGACCGGCCATACCCCACGCAGACCCACGCCCAGCGCCCCCGAACGCCCCCGCCGGGCCCGCCGCCGGAACCCACAGCCCGGACCCGGCGGCCGACATCCGCCAGCCTCCCGCAACCGACGACACGGGCCGCAGCGGCGAAGACGCTTCCGGTGAACGGGCCGACACGCCCCGAGGGGGCCGCCGCGCGGACGCGCCCATCGACCAGCTTGCCGGAATCATCGCCCAGGCCCACCCCGGCTCCGGCCGCATCACCCGCGCCATGGCCCGCCAAGCCATCGAAGCCCGAGGACTCTCGGCAGGCAACGACCGCATCACCCAAGCCCTCAACCACCTCCGGCCCCACGACGGAGCCCAGCGGCGCCCCCATACCGGCTGAACCAGCCGACCGCTCAGGGTGCCCCGGGATGCGACGACCGGGGCACCCCTCGGGCTCCCCATCGCACAGCCGGTGCCGTGCCCGCCAGGCCAGGTCTACCGGTAACCCGCCCTCACCGCGCGGACCCCGTCGAACCCCGCGCCGTTCCACCCCTTCTGAAAGCGATACCGTGCACGAGCGACTCCCCGACCCCACCCAGGCACCGAACCCCGCGCCAACCACCAACCGCCCCAACGCCGTTGGCGTAGCAAGTTGTCCCGGAAGGAGTCCTTCCGGGGAGGTCCCCGCCCCGGGGGTGGCGGGGACGGCTGGGATCGCCGCCCGGGCGCGGGCAGCGGCACGGGCACCCGGCCCGGGGCAGCCGGGCGGGACCGTCACCACGGCTGCCGCCGACGCCCGCATACCGATCGCGACCACCGTCGCGCGTTACCGCCTGCGCGCGCTCGAACCGCGCAGCAACCGCGTCTCCCCGCGCTTCAACGACCCCGAGTGGCAGGCCGTCCAAGCGGCTGCCGTGGCGTGCGGGTTGAAGGACGGGGCGTTCATCGCCTCGGCCGCCGAAGCCCTGCTCGACCCGGATGCCGCACACCGCCGCCGCTGGCTCGAAGCCGTCATCCACACCAACCACACCCTGGCCACGGTCGGCACCTCGCTGAACGCCTTCACCCGTCACCTCAACTCCGGCGGCACCCCGCACCACCACGCCCACCACCTCCTCGACCACGTCGGCACGGCCATCAGCCGGACCCGCGCAGCGATCACCTGGACCCCTCCCGCCAACGACGAGACACCGGCCGACCGCACCGCCCGCATCCAAGCGATCGTCACCAGCTACCGCCGCCGCCTGGGCCCGCGCCGGGACATCCGCAGGTGCCCCCGCTTCAGCGACCACCACTGGGCCCAGCTCACCGCCACCGCCCGAGCCTGCCGCACCGGGACCGGCGCGCTGGTCGCCGCAGCCGCCCTGCACGCCGCCGACACGGCGGACCCGCGCGCCGCCCTCGCCGACCCCCGCCGCCAGGTCGAGGAGCTTATGGAGACCAACCGCCTCCTGGCCGCCGTCGGCAACAACCTCGCCCAAGCCCTCCGCCACTTCACCCCGGGCAACCCTCTCCACACCCACACGGCCGGACTCCTCGACGAGGTCGAGAAGGCGCTCGACCTGGTCGACACCACGGCAACGACCCTGGCCGGGAGGTAGACCTCGTGCTACCGAAGATCAGTTGCGGCCGGGGCGGCACCTACGGTCTCATCCGCTACCTCTACGGGCCGGGGAAGCGGAACGAGCATTCCGACCCGCACCTGGTGGCCTCCTGGAACGGCTTCGCCCCCGACCCCGGCCGCAACCCGGAGCACACCGTCGCCAAGCTCGCCCGGCAGCTCGATACCCCCGTCGCAGCCCTCCCGCCCGACCGGCTCCAGAAGAAGACCAAGACGGGGGAGACCAAGCGGCGGGAGACGGTGTGGCACTGCTCGGTGCGCGCCGACCCCGGCGACCGGCACCTGACCGATGTCGAGTGGGCCGACATCGCCCGCCGCATCCTGCACGCCACCAGCATCGCCCCAGACGGCGACACCAAAGCCTGCCGGTGGGTCGCCGTCCGCCACGCCGAGGACCACATCCACATCGCCGCCACCCTCGTCCGCCAGGACGGCCGCCTGGCCCGACGCGACTTCGACTTCACCCGCGCCCAGGCCGAAGCCCGCCGCATCGAACACCACTACGGCCTGCGCCGGCTCAACCCCGGCGACGGCACCGCAGCCCAACGCGCCACCAGCAAGGAGCACTACAAAGCCGAACGCCGAGGACTGCCCGCCCCCGCCCGCGACCAGCTCCGCCACGCCATCCGCGACGCCCTCACCGGAGCAGCCGACGAGCAGGAGTTCTTCCGCCGCCTCACCGAGCAAGGCGTCCGCATCAAGAAACGCACCGCACCGTCCGGGGACGTCACCGGCTACAGCGTCGCCCTCCCCGGCGACCGCAACCGCCACCGCGAGCCGATCTGGTTCTCCGCCTCCAAACTCGCCCCCGACCTCTCCCTGCCCCAGATCCGCAAACGCCTCACCGCCCACCCCCTCGACCAACCGCCCGCACCCCGCCAGCCAGCCCGAGCCCGCCGCCAAGCCACCACCACCGCCCACCAGGCCCTCACCACCCTCCGCAGCGAGAACGAGACCGCAGCCGCCGACCAGCTCGTCGCCTTCGGGGAAGTCCTCGACGCCCTCGCCCAGACCAGCCCAGCCAGCACCCGCGCCGACCTACACGCCGCAGCCATGGCCTTCGAACGGGCCACCCGCTCCCACACCCACGCCCAACACGCCCACCACCAGGCTCTGCGCCAAGCCGCCCGCGACCTCCTCCACGCAGGCCCCGCCCTCGGCCGAGGTGAAGACAGCGCCGCCACCGCCATGCTCCTGGACATCCTGATCTTCTTCGCCCTCGCCGCCGCCCACTGGCACGCCGCCCGCCACCACGCCCAGCAAGCCGCCGCCTCCCACCACACCGCCCAACTCCTCCGCACCGCCTACCACACCGCCGCACACCCCCACCTGACCGCCCTCAACGCCCACGGCCAACACCTCCCCGCCCACACACGCGAACGCCACGCCACCGTGATCCGCACCGTCCTGCCCGACCACGCCGACCGCATCCTCACCGAACCCGGCTGGCCCGCCCTCGCCGCCACCCTCACCCACACCGAGCACGCCGGCCACGACCCTGCCGCACTCCTCCACAGGGCTGTGGAAGAACGCGAACTCGACACCGCCGAATCCCTCACCGACGTCCTCGTCTGGTGCCTCCGCCACCACGCCGACCTACCCGCCGCCGTAAACCCGCCTCAGCCGACCAAACCCAGGACGAGGCCCCACCCCGGCACCCCCGCCGCACGTCCGACCCACTACACCCCGCCGAGCACACACGTCCCCGGCAGCAGTCGCCACCGCTGAAACCCATCGGGGACCCGTCTCAGCGGACCGCATGGGGACGCAGGGCCTGAAGGTGGCGTAGCTGTCGTCCGATGCCCGCCTCCAGTGAGACCTCGGGCTTCCAGCCGAGGAGCTGACGCGCGCGGGCGGTCTCGGCGAGGGTGCCGGGTACGTCGCCCGCGCGGGCCGCCGACGGTATGACGGGCACCGGCTGGCCGGTGAGCCGCTGGGCGACGGTGAGGACGTCCGAGACCGTGGCGCTCGCACCGGCGCCGACGTTGATCACCGCGTTGCCGGTGGGGACCGTGGCGGCGGCTATGGTCGCGCGCACCACGTCGTCGACGTAGGTGAAGTCCCGCCGCTGGCGGCCGTCGCCGAAGACGCGGAGCGGGACCTGGTGCAGGACTGCGGTCAGGGCCCGGTGGATGAGCATGTCGTTGCGCTGGCGCGGACCGTACACGGTGAAATACCGCAGCACGGCCACCGTGGTCGCCGAGTCCGGGCGGGCGGCCTGGGCGAGGCAGAGGTGTTCGGCGGCCAGCTTGGTCACCGCGTAGGGCGAGGCGGGGCGCGGCGTGTCGGCCTCGGTGCTCGGGGCGCCGCTCGTCGCCCCGTAGACGCTGGAGGACGAGGCGAGGACCACACGCGGCACCCGCAGCCGGGTCGCGGCGTCCATGACGCGCTGGGTGGCCTGGACGTTGGCGGAGACGTACGCGTCGAAGCCGACGCCCCAGGAACGCCGCACGCCGGGCAGGCCGGCGAGGTGGAAGACGGCGTCGGTGTCCAGCAGCAGCGGTTCCAGAGGGCAGTCGAGCAGATCGACGGTGACGGGGATGTGGCGCGGGAAGCCGCCGAGTTCGGCGAGGTTGGCGGCGGCCACCGGGTCGCTGGTGGGGTTCCGCCGGTCGACGCCCACCACCGTGACACCCGCTGCCAGGAGCGCCCGGGAGAGATGGGAGCCGATGAAACCCGCAGAGCCGGTGACGACGACTCGGCGCAGTGGTCGCGGGGCGGTTGCCTCGGCGGGCGGATTCATGGGCACGGTTTCCTCCGGTGCGCGGGATGAGAAAGAGCGGCGTCGGGCAGCGGCCCGGGGCGTACCTGGGACCAGGACCAGCGGTAGCCGCCGCGGCCGAGGTACGGGGCCGTGAGGACGCCGTGGAGTTCGGCGTACGCCAGGAACTGGGCGGGCGTGGTGTCACCAAGGGCTGGATGGTGCGCGGCGGCGGCCCTGTTGTAAGCCGCGAGCGCCCGGGTGACCTGGTCGTCGGCGAGCCGCCCGTACGTCATGGCCAGGGTGACGACCAGCTTCGCCAGGTCGTAGCCGAACGGGGCGAGGGTCAGGTCGTCGGGGTCGAGGGTCACCGGTCGACCCGAGGGGGTGATCAGGACGTTGCGGGGGTTGGTGTCCTTATAGAAGGCGGCCGGGCGCGCCGCCGCCTCCTTCAGGCGCGCGAGCGCCGAGGGGAGCTCCCGGGCTGTCAGGTAGCCGTCCCGGTAGCGCTGGTGGAGTGCGGCCTCACGGGGAGCGGTGAAGCCCGGGATGAGGACGCCCTGGCTGTCGGTGTGTGGTGCGGTGAGGCGGGCCCCGCGCAGGCATCGGAGCCACGCCGCGCCATGGGCGGCGCCGAGGTGGTCCGCCAGTAGCGGGAGGTCCCGGGGCTCGGCGTGCCTGCCGACGGCCCACTCGAACTCCAGCTCCGTGGGTCCGGTGCTGAGGATGCGGGGAAGGACCATGGGCGCGGCATACGAGGTCAGCCAGGCGTGGTTGCGCTGGGCGGTTCCGCGCGCGGCCGGTGTGGCGTACGACTTGATGAAGGAGCGCGCCATCACCGGGACCGCCCTCGGTGCGTGCTCCGACGAGGTTCGGAGGTCAGCGGGTCGGCGTCGGAGACCGACGGCCGCCGGACGATCAGCGGAGCGCGGCGGCCCGCTCCCTCAGCCAGCGGCGGGCCTGACGCCGGCTCCTGAGCAGCACGACCTCGGCGTGGTCCCGGGCGAACTCGTCGATCTTCCGCAGTACGCGCGGGCGCATCGCCCGGCGGTAGGACCAGACGTACCGGATGACGCCCCAGTGGATGCGGTTGTAGACCCCGGTCTCCTGGTTCTGGCCCCGGCCGTGCCGGAGCTGCCGGGTGAGGACGCCCCACAGGCAGGTGAGGGTGGGCAGGTCCATGAAGACGACCGTGTCGCACGCCTCCAGCCGTATCCGAAGGGTGGAGTTGTGGTTGCCGTCGATCACCCAGGCCGGGACGGCCACCAGGCCGCGCTGCCGTGCGGCGAAGTCCTCCTTCGGCAGCGGGTTCCAGCCGTCGTCGTAGTACACGGCGTCCAGGTGCGTCACCGGAGCGCCGAGGAACCGGCCGAGCTCCCGGGCGACGTAGGACTTGCCGCTGCCGCCGCAGCCGACGATGGCGACCTTCTTCATGGCGCTCCAGCCTAGTGAGGGGCGTACGGGTGTATGGCCTCATCGGGCGGCTCCGGCGCCGACGAGGGAGGTGAGCAGCGTGTCGAGGGTGCGGACCTGCGTGCTGAGCCGAAAGGGTTCGAGACGGCCCAGGCAGTCGGCGAGCAGTCGCGCGTGTGCGGGCGTGCCGGCGATGGCGTGCAGCCGCCGGAGTGCGCGGGTGACGTCGGCGCCGTCGTGGACGAGCAGCGGTTCGGGGACGAGGCGTTCGGCGTACCGGACTTCGGCCGGGCAGAACGGCAGGCAGCCGCCGAGTACGGCCTCGAAGATCCGCTGGGTCATCTGCCCCGCCTGGGCGTACCGCTTCGGCAGCAGCAGAACGGTGGCGAGCGCCTTTCCATACAGCTCCATCGCGGCCGGGAAACCGAGGCGGCCGAGGAAGGTGACGCCGGGCCAGCGGCCGTTGTCGGGCCACTTCCCGGCCACGGCGTGCGGGAAGACGGCGGCGGCGGGCGCGAAATAGCGGTCGAACTCCTCGTCCCGGTCGTACTGGTTGCCGACGTATAGCAGCGGCAGCGGCCGGTCGGCGGTGGCCAGGGTCTGCGGCGCGGCGCGGTCCAGCCGGTCGTCGTCTGCCGGAAAGAGGATGGAGACCGCTCCGGAGGTCGGTTCGAGGGCCGCCTCGCAGACGGCCACGCCCGGGTGCCGCCGCCAGGGGTCGGTGGCGGGCAGCCGACGGTCCTTGTCCCAGATGACGGTGGGCGTGCGGCGCCCGACGGTGTAGTGCCGCAGCAGTTCCTCCTGCCGGTGCAGGTCACAGGCGTGGCCGGGGCTGCCGCAGGCGGTGGTGTTGCGGCCGGGGATGGGCCAGCGCCACTCCAGGAACAGCGCGTCCAGGTCGGGTAGCCCGGCGTCGAAGGCATGGCCGAGGGCGTCGCCCGCTTCGAGGCGGTCGCGGTCAGCCTGGAGGAAGACGAGCCGGTGACCCAGGCCCGCCAGCGCGTCGACCAGTGGTCGGCGGTGGCTGCGTCCGCCGTCCGGCGTATCCACGACGCCGGGCCCGAGGAAGCCCCAGAAGCTGTATCCGATCTTCATGGGGTGACCCACCAGTCTTCGAGGAGCAGGGCGTCGAGCCCGGACTCGGCCAGGCAGTCCAGCGCCATCTCCGGCGTGCCGCACATGGGCTTGCCCTTGACGTTGAGAGACGTGTTGATCAGGACGGGGACGCCGGTGCGCAGCGCGAAGGCTTCGAGCGTCGCGTGCAGCAGCGGGTTCTGGGCCGGGGTGACAGTCTGGACGCGGGCCGTGCCGTTGGCGTGCACGACGGCGGGAATCCGCTCGCGCGCCTGGGCCGTGACTCGCGACGCCACCGACATGAACGGCGCCTCCTGGCCGAGGCAGAAGTATTCGGCCGCGCGGTCGGCCGGTACGACGGGGGCGAAGGGGCGGAACGGCTCGCGGTACTTCACCGCCGAGTTCAGCCGGTCCACGACCCCCGCGCTCAGCGGCGAGGCCAGGATCGAGCGGTTGCCGAGAGCCCGGGGACCGGCCTCCGCGCGGCCCTGGAAGAGCCCGACGATGCGCCCGTCCACAAGCTGGTCGGCCAGGAACCCCGCCCGGTCGCCGGACAGCCGCCGCACCGTCAGACCGGGCCACCGGTCCCGGTCGGGCACGGCGGTCGGGTAGTCAGGGCCCAGGTAGCAGGCGCCCTCGACGCCGGACAGCGGTTGCGGCGCGGTCGCGAGGTGGACGGCCGCCGCCGCGCCGAGGGCCGTACCGGCGTCGCCCGGCGCGGGCGGCACGAAGACCTCGTCGTAGATCCCCTCCTCCACCATCGCGCCGACACCCACGCAGTTGGCGGCCACGCCGCCGCCCAGACACAGTCGGGAGGAGCCGGTCAGGTCCCGGGCCCTGCGCGCCAGGTGCAGCATCACGGCCCCCGTACGCTCCTGGAGCGCGGCGGCGAGATCCCGGTGGACCTGTTCGACGGGGTCGTCGGCGGTCCGGGGCGGGCAGGTGGCCGCCGTGAACCGCCGTGTGACGCGGCCCGCCCCGGGTTGCAGGGTCCTGGGCGGGAACAGCCCGGGGTCGACGGTGAACCCGTCCGGCGTGACGCGCAGCGCCCGCGCGAACAACGAGCGGAACCGGGCCGGATCGCCCAGCGCCGCGAGCGCCATGACCGTCCCCTCCTCGTCGCCGCGCCGCCAGCCGAGGTGCGCGGTGACCGCCCCGTAGACGTAGCCCAGGGATGCCGGGTCGTCGATCGCCTGGAGCGTGTGGACCTCGGGGCGGCCCGAGCCGCGCCGGAGGCCGTGGGCGATCGTCGTGGTCTGGGTCTCGCCCAGGCTGTCGATCACGAGCACCGCGGCGTCCTCGTATCCCGAGGCGGCGAAGGCGTAGGTCTGATGCGCGCGGTGGTGCACGACCGGACGGACCCGCGCCCGCGGGAACGCCCGTCCGAGCGCTCGCTCGCGCCGGAGGGTCCGGGCGGCCACCGTGGCGAACCCGCGGGCGCGCGGCCAGGCCCTGGCGGCGGTCGTGGGCGAGGCCAGGAGCGCGGCGGCGCGCGGTACGGCCTTGAGGTAGAGCGGCCAGGAGAAGTTGTACGCGACCAGGTCGACGTCCTCGGAGCTGATGCGGGCCTTCCGCAGCAGCCAGTCGACGGCGAGCCGCGGGTACTCCTTGGTGTGCTTCACACCCGACAGGCGCTCCTCCTCCACGAAGCCGACGAGGTGGCCGTCGATGAGCAGCGCCGCCGCCGAGTCGTGGGTGTAGGCGCACAGTCCGAGCACGACGGTCATCGGCCCGCTCCCGTCGCTGCGGCCCGTGCGCGTCCGGCGCGCAGGTGGGCGTACCAAGTGAGGAGCGCGGGCCGCAGGGGGCCGGAAACCTGCTGGGCGACGTGCTCGGCGCGTTCCAACTCGCCGGACTTCCACAGCCGGTAGCTGCGCATCGCGGCACCCATCGCGGCCCAGCCGGGGTGCCCGGGGACGCTTTCACCGTGCCGCACCTGCCCGAGAAGCCGGTCGAAGCCGTCCCACGGGACGGTCAGCTCCGGCATCTCCACGACCGGCCCGCCGACGGCGGTCGGCAACGACTCGGCGGCGGCCGCGTCGCGCTCGTACAGATGCAGGGAGTCGACGTGGTGGTGGTACACGCCGAGTTCGGCGCCGACCCACCCCGCCACCAGCTCATGGAGGACGGTGGCGAAGAACAGGTCGTACGGCAGACCGACCCATACGTCCTGGCTGCGCATCGTCGTCGCCATGTGCAACCGCCCGCCGCGCAGGTGGAAGCGGAAGCCGAGCGTGCAGGGGACGTCGCGGTGCCCGGCGGCGTCGCGGGCCGGGTCGTAGAGCTGGATCACCGCGCGGCGGGAGTCGGGATCGTCGCCCAGGATCTCCACCACACGGGCGAGCTGGTCGAGGCCGCCGCCCCAGCGGCGCATCCGCGGCCCGTACGCGCCCCGCAGCACCCCGTCGTCCGCGTACTGCCGTAACCGCCCGTTGTAGTCGAAGATCCACGGGTCGTCGGAGCCCGACAGGTGCCAGACGGTCTCGGCGGCCGCGAAGGCCGGGTTGAGGATGCGGACCGGCGGCAGGTGGAGCAGGCGGGCGCGCGGCCGGGTGAGTACGAGGTGGGCGTCGAGCAGTTCGCGGGTCGGCATGCCGCGCGGGCTGACCGACTGGCCGTCCTCGGCAGCGCGGCGGGCGGCCTGGATGAACAGCGCGGTGGCGCTGTCCCCTTCGAACGAGAACATCACTGCCTCTCTGTTGCTGCGAGGGGGCGGGGCGGGGTGAGCGCTCCGGTGACGATGTCGGCGACCGCGGCGGCGGCGCGGCCGTCCCAGCGGCAGACCGCCTTCTTGACGGCGGCCGGGACGCGGACCGCCTCCGGGGTCCGGTCGACGCGGCGCAGGGCGGCGGCCATCTCCGCGCCGGACGTGCAGCGCTGGGCGGCGCCGTGGTCGGCGAGGGCGAGCGTGGGCTCGTCCGACAGGGCGAGCTCCAGTACGGGCACGTCCAGCAGCAGAGCCTCGATTCCGCAGGTGGACGATGCACTGAGCAGGGCGTCCGCCCCGGCCAGGCATCCGCGCGCGCCGACCTCCGGCTCCGCCACGGCCACGCCACCGGTCCGGCGCGGGAACTGCGCGAAGGCCGTGGCGCGCTGGGCAGGATGCGGGGCGACCACGAGGCCCCAGCGGTCGCCCGCCTTCCGAACGCCGTCCGCCACGGCCTCGAATCGAGCGGTCAGCTTCGGCTCACGGGTCGGCTGACAGGCCCACACCGCGATCCGCTCCGGAACGGTGCCGGCCTGGTCGGCCAGCAGACGCTCCAGGTAGGCCCGCTGCCGGGCGCGGTCGGCAGTCGCGAGCGCGTCGAAGCGCGGCTGCCCGACGGCGTGAATCCGGGCGTCGGCGCTCCCGGGCCACTCCTGCGCGGTGACGACGTCGCGCGCCCCCATGACGGCGATGTGCCGACAGTGCCGCACCCGCCAGGCGACCTGCCCGGAGGCCCAGGCGCCGTGCTGGACGTACACGGTATCCGCGCCGACGCGCTCAGCCGCGCGCACGGCGAGGACGCCGAGCGGGCTGATGTCGTTGCAGCAGAGCAGAGCCCGGGAGCGCGACTCGGCGAGCACACGGTCGAGCCACGCCTCGGCCCACAGCGCCGCCGCCCACGACGGCTGCGTGCAGCCCGCGCTGCGCAGCACCACCAGGGAGCTGAGACGGGCCAGCCGGGAGACGGGAATCTCGTGCGGGCCGACGCGCGCCCTACGAACTGCCGACGCTGACAGGGCGCCTGCGGGCAGCCCACCGTGGGCGGCGAGCATCCCGACCGGCGCGCGCAGGACCGTGATGCCGGAGCTGCGGGCAGCGGGGAATCTCTGGTCCGGCTCGGTGGCAAGGTCCACGACGGTGGTGCTGAGGCCCCGGTCCGCGAGTTCGCCGAGCACCGGCAGCAGGGTGTCGGCGTGGCGGGACGACCAGGAGACGGCGCAGACAGGCGTGGCCGCCAGGTGGAGGGGATCGAGGACTGTGGTCGTGGTGTCGCCGGTGTGTTCGTCGACCACCGGTAGGTCTTCGCCGACCCCATCGAGCAGGTACCGGATACCGGCGCCTGAGATGTCGTAGATGACGTAGCCGAAGGAAGCGCTGTTCTCTACCGTGACCAGGCCCTGACGCTTGCCCAACGGGGTGCCGTTCGGCGCGTCGGACTGGAGCGACAGGCGCCTGACCACTCGCCGGAGGAGTCGACGCACCGGGACCTGGTGGACGTGCAGCCAGCTCACGCCGCCGAGCGTGCGGGCGGCGTCGGCGTACTCGTCCTCCAGGGCGAGCATCAGCGCGTCGACCTGCTGATCGACGGACCGCTCTGTCATGCCGGCCTCGGGACGTTCTCGGCGAGATCACCGTGCGGGGGCGCCGCCAGGGATCGGCGTGGCGTCGGAGCGTGCCGGATGACCACGGGGTGCCTCCTGCGAGTCTGTGGAATGGGACGAGTCGAGTGGGTGTGCATGACCGGCCCGTTCGGCCGCGCGCCCGGCGGCCAGCGCGACGGGCTCAGGAAGACGATGGACGAGCGCATCCGACGGCGGTACGCCGTCGCTCCGCCGTTCCTCCGCCGCCATTCACCGCACTTCGCCGGGAGCAGCGGCGGAACGGCGGCGTACCCGCGCACCCCGCCGACGCTCAAGGTGGTGGTCCAGCCGCGCGCTTGAGTGCCGTCGCCCACGGCACCCGGAAGAGCAGCGGCAGTCTCCGGGGAGCGAGGCAGGACGGTGTCCCGACCAACGACCGAACGCGTCACGACACACGATTTCGAGGACGGACGAATCCAGCACCGAAGGGTCGACCTGCGCGGCTGCGACAGGCCCGAGGCACTGGCCCGTCAGCAGGTCAGGCAGGCTCTCGCGGATCGGGCATCAGGGCCTCGCATCGACGACGCGGTACTCGTCGCCGACGAGCTGGTGGCCAACGCCGTACGGCACACGGTCGGCGGCCCCGGGCACATGGTCCTCGACGTCTACCGCGACATGGCGGTGGTGTGGGTGCACGACGGTGCCAAAGACGCCGAGGCAGTACGGCCGCCGGAGCAGACGGCTGTTTCAGGGGACGAGCTTCCCGAGAACGGGCGCGGCCTGCGGCTCGTCGACGTACTGGCCGCCAGGTGGTTCGTCTGGCCGACCGCCTCCGGCAAGGCTGTTGCCGCGGTCATCGAACTGGACGGCGGATCAGAACGCCGTTGACGGTCCGGGGGTCAGCCGGACCGTGTGCAGGACATCCCACTGGTATTCGGTGCCGGTGCGCCGCAGTTCCACCAGCCGCGCCTCGGTGATCTCCAGGTCGACGGCCGGCAGAGCGCGCAGGGGCGCGACGGCGTCGATGACCGGGGCGGCGGGACGGCGGCGGTTGTTGTAGGCGAGGCTGAGGTGGGGCCGGAAGACGGACGTCGGCTTTCGCGGCGCGGTGCCCGCGTCGCTTCCCACTTGGACGAGCGCGGCCTGGAGGTGGACGAGTGGCTCCCACGGGCCCACGGACAGCCGTACGGCGCCCCGGGAGCCGGCCAGCGGCATGGCCCGGAGCGAGAATGCGGGCGGCAAGGCGGCCCCTGCTGATCGGGCGAGGTCGGCCAGCCGTTCGCGGGGTATGGCGTCCGGGGTGCCGACGCGGGTGAGCGTGATGTGCAGCCCGTCCACCGGCACGGCGTCCAGGCCCAGGGGAGCCAGGTCCTTCTGGCAGCGCAGGGCGAGGTCGGCGAGCGCGGAGTGGCCGGGGAAGGTCAGCAGCCAGTAGTACGCCCGGGTGCCGTCCGCCCAGCCGGGCCGTGACCAGTGATCGGCCATTTCGTCCAGGGCGCTGAAGGCCGCCCAGTCGTGCGCCGCGATGGCCGCGGGGTCGCGCAGGTCGGCCGGAGGGGCGGCGGGGAACGTGGCGGGGTCGGGGCGGAGCAGGGACACCGGGCGTTCTCCTATCGGGTTCCTTCGGGCCTATCGGTCACGAAGCCGTGACGCGAGACAAGGCCAGGGCGGCCGGCTGGGCGCTCCAGGCGCGGAGCTCGTCGCCATACTCGCGTACGGCCTTGTGCTCCTTCCAACGCGTGGCCTGCTCGTAGAGCTCATGAGAGCGCTGCCAGACCGACCGGATCGGCGAGCTGCCGCAGTGCCGCAACGCCTCCCTGCCCAGGGACAGCGCGTGATCGAGGTCCGGCCGTGGCTGGTGCAGCAGGGCGGTGGAGACGTCGAGGCGGACGAGCGCGCGGCTCCACGAGGAGTCCGAGTGCTCGACGAGGTCGTCGATCTCCTCGGCGTCTTCCAGGGCCCGGTCGGCGTCGCCCAGCGATACGTGGGCGGTGACCGCGTTGGCCAGGGTTCGGGCGTGCCCGTACGGCTCGAAGGAGATGCACGAGGTGATCCCGCTCGGCACGTCGTGCAGGCCGGACAGCTCAAGCGCCTGCCCGATGGCACGGCGCGCGCCCTGCCGGTCGCCGAGCTTGCCGAGCGCCCGCGCCCGCCCGTTGACGAGCAACCGGATGGCCTGGGCACTGCGTGGAGCGCGCTCTACGGCCGCGGCTGCGCAGGCGTCGGCTTCGGCGTACCGGCCCGCGTAGTACAGGCTGAAGGAGAGCGTGCCGGTCGCCCACAGCTCGGTGTCCAGGTCGTCGATCGCCCTGCTGAGGTCCCGCGCCTCCGTGCAGTACGCCTCGGCGTGCGCGAACTTGCCCGTGTTGACGGCCATGTACCCGAGTAATCCGGAGGCCCGGGCCGCTAGGCGGAACAGCTCCAGCCGTACGCGCGGGGGTTGGTGGCCGTCGAGAAGGGTGTGCGCCAGTCGCCGCAGGGAACATGCCTGGGCTCGCAGCGGCACGGGGCCGTCCTGCTCGTAGCGGGCGACGATGCTCTCCAGCGAGGTGCCGAGGAAGGCGAGCGTCCCTTCGTCGGTGTTGCCCGTGGTGAGCTGACGAGCTCGCGCGATGATCTCAAGCGGGCTGTCGGCGCCCTCTTCGCCCTGTGCCGCCGTAGCCGATGGTGTAGCTCCCGCACCACTCGGTTCGACCGCCGAAGCCGTAATCCCCGCACCGGGCGCAGCGAACAGTTCCTGGGCGGGCCTGCCGAGCATGTGCTCCAGCACCCGGCACGTGTCCGGACGCGGCCGGGACTTCAGTTCGCCGCCGACCCACCGGTCGAACTGCCGTGAGGAGACTTCGAGCAGGGCAAGCCGTGGGTCCTCGTCTTGCATGGCAAGCTCGCGCGCCGCGCGGGCGAACTGGGCGGCGAACGCCTGGTAGGTGGTCAGGTGGCGGTGCTGGATGATCTGCCGGAACAAGGTGGTCCGGGGCATAGGACGCCTTCCTGGTACGGGCGAGACCGGCCGGCACCGAGGCGAGCGCGCCGAAGCTGTGCGCGTATCGGTCGGCTACGGCGCGCATCGGCGGTGACGCGCGTCGTGACGTCAGGCAGGATGACGCCTGCCGACCGGCCGAGGCAACAGATCAAAGAGAGTTGCCTGTGTGAGGGCGCGGCACTCGCGGGAACGGCACGGTGGCCCCGCGCAAGGAGCGGGTGGCTCTTGCAGGCAGTCTGTCGTCCGTCGTAGCGTCGCGGTTCTTGGACCGACGCGGCCGTGGGGGGCTGGGCGTGGCGTTGCTGATGGTGGCGGCGGCCGTATACGGCGTGGTGCAGTTG
This sequence comes from Streptomyces sp. B1866, assembly GCF_031932565.1. Lineage (NCBI taxonomy): Bacteria > Bacillati > Actinomycetota > Actinomycetes > Kitasatosporales > Streptomycetaceae > Streptomyces > Streptomyces sp. B1866. The sequence continues at coordinate 315 of NZ_JAVSCF010000078.1, read as the reverse complement.
CTGGTGCCGTCGTCGTTGACGCGGTCGGTGCGGTGGCCGGTGGTGCTGCTGGCGGTGGCGGTGGGGGTCTACGGCTGCGGGGCGGCGACCGCCTTGCTGGAGTTGGTGTACACGCGTGTAGTCGCGGACATCACAGGTGAGCGGCTGTCTCGGATGGTGGCTAGGGCCTCGTACACGGTCGATCCGGTCATCGAGGAGTTGGTGAAGGTCGCTCCACTGGTGCTGGCGGGGTGGAACGTACGCATCCGCCGCCAGTGGGGCCTGACCGACTTCGTAGTCCTCGGTGCCGCGTTGGGGGCGGGGTTCGGTCTGCTG
>NZ_JAVSCF010000077.1:0-24237 GCF_031932565.1 Streptomyces sp. B1866 | reverse complement strand
CGCCGGGGACTCCGCCGAGCGGCGCGCCGCCCTGCGCGCGCTGGGCCCGCTCGGCGCGGGCCCGTCGGCGCTGCCGATGGTGGCCACGGCGCTGCGCACCCACGACCCCCGGCTGGTGGCCGCCGCCCTCGGCCCGTACGCCGCCCGGTATCTGGACGCCCACGCGTGGCGGCACGGCGTGCTGACCTGCCTGCACCGCGCGATCCCGCTGCGGGCCGTCGCGGGCCTGGCGCGGCGGGCCGACACGGAGCTGGCGCGCATGGCCGCCGCGTACGTCCGCGAGCTGACCAGCGCGGGCCGCCCGGTGCCCGCCGACGCCCGGATGCTGGCCGAGGCCCGGGGCCCCGCGCCGCGTCCCGGCCGTCCCGGCCCCGCCGCCGACCCGCACCCCGCACCCACCCCCGACGAGGCATGACGAGGCCCGATGCGCATCTTCGACCCCCACATCCACATGACCTCGCGGACCACGGACGACTACCAGGCCATGCGTGCCGCGGGCATCCGCGCCGTCGTGGAACCCGCGTTCTGGCTGGGGCAGCCGCGCACCGGCGTCACCAGCTTCACCGACTACTTCGACGCGCTCCTTGGCTGGGAGCCGTTCCGCGCGGCGCAGTTCGGCGTGCGGCACCACTGCACGCTGGCGCTCAACCCCAAGGAGGCCAACGACCCGCGCTGCGCGCCGGTGCTGGACCTGCTGCCGCGCTACCTGGACAAGGACGCCGTGGTGGCCGTGGGCGAGGTCGGGTACGACGCGATCACGCCGGAGGAGGACCGGGCGCTGACGGCGCAGCTCGCCCTGGCCATGGACCACGACCTGCCCGTGCTGGTGCACACCCCGCACCGCGACAAGGCCGAGGGCACCCGCCGCACCCTGGACGTGCTGCGCGAGTCGGGCATTGCGCCGGAGCGGGTGCTGGTGGACCACCTGACCGAGCTGACCGTGCGCGAGGTGGCGGACTCGGGCTGCTGGATGGGCTTCTCCCTGTACCCGGACACCAAGATGGACGTCCGGCGCATGGTGGCGGTCCTCAGGGAGCACGGCACCGACCGGATCCTCGTCAACTCCGCCGCCGACTGGGGCCGCAGCGACCCGCTCGCCACCCGCCGTACGGCCGACGCGATGCTCGCGGCCGGGTTCGCTCCCGACCAGGTCGACCAGGTCGTGTGGCGCAACCCGGTGGCGTTCTACGGGCAGAGCGGACGGCTCGACCTGCCCGACGACGAGCACCGCCCGCCGGCCCGCGCGGGCGGCGCGTACGCGGCCGTCTACCTCGGGAACTCCGTCGCCCGCGGCGAGTACGTCCTGGGCGAGTAGCCCCCGGCCCCTGGCCCGGGTCCGGACCCGGCTCCCGGTCGGCCGCTGGAAGGAGAAACGGCCGCGATGCGCCTGCGCCACCCCGACGGCAGCACCGTCCACCTCGCCTACTGCACCAACGTCCACCCCGCCGAGGACCTCGACGGCGTCCTGCGCCAGCTCGCCCGCTTCGCCGGGCCGGTCCGGGACCGGCTCGGCGTGCCGTGCCTGGGCGTGGGCCTGTGGCTGGCCCACGACGTGGCGCGCGCCCTGGCCCGCGACGCCGGTGCCCTGGCGCGGCTGCGCACCGAGCTGGACGCGCGCGGCCTGGAGGTGGTCACGCTCAACGGCTTCCCCTACCGCGGCTTCCACGAGCCGGTCGTGAAGCGGGCCGTGTACGCGCCGGACTGGAGCGAGCCCGCCCGCCTGGCGTACACCCTGGACCTGGCGCGCGTGCTGGCCGGGCTGCTGCCCGCCGACGCGGTACGCGGCAGCGTCTCGACGCTTCCGCTGGGCTGGCGCGCCGGGTGGAGCGTGGCGAGGGAGGACCGCGCGCGGCGCGCGCTGGACCTGCTGGCCGAGGGCCTGGCCGCGCTCGCCGCCCGTACGGGCCGGACGGTCCGGGTCGGCCTGGAGCCGGAGCCGGGCTGCGCGGTGGCCACCGTGCGCGACGCGTGCGCCCGGCTGCGCGGCCAGGTCGATCCCGCGCGGGTCGGCGTGTGCCTGGACGCCTGCCACCTGGCGACGGACTTCGAGGAGCCGCGCGCGAGCCTGCGCGGGCTGGCCGGTGCCGGACTGCCGGTGGTCAAGGCGCAGCTGTCGTGCGCTCTCCAGGCCGACGAGCCGTACGAACCGGCGGTGCGCCGCGCGCTCGCGCGGTTCGCCGAACCGCGCTTCCTGCACCAGACCCGCGCGGCCGTGCCGTACGACCCGCCGTACGACCCGCCGTACGCCGAGCCGGAAGCCGGGCCCCGCGCCGGTGCCCCGTACCGGCCCGTCGCCCGGTGGGACGACCTCGACCTGGCGCTGCGCGCCACCGACGACCACCACGGACCGGGCGGCGGCGCCGGGGCCCGCTGGCGGGTGCACTTCCACGTGCCCGTGCACGCCGACCCCGAGCCGCCGCTGGCCGCCACCCGGCCGGTGCTGGTGGACACCGTGCGGGCGCTGATGTCCGGGGCCCGGCCGGTGACCGACCACCTGGAGGTGGAGACCTACACCTGGTCGGTGCTGCCCGTCGGCAGCCGACCCGCCGACGACGCGGCGCTGGTCACCGGCATCGCGGCCGAACTGGCCTGGGCCCGGGAGCAGCTGCTCGCCGCCGGACTGCGCGCACCGCACGCCGGGCCCGCCCAACCGGACCCCCGCCCCGTCCCGCCGGACGCCAGGCCCGCCCCGCCGGACCCCCGCCGAGGCCCCGGCCCCAGCCCCCGACCGGCCCCCAGACCAACCCCCCGCCTCCCCACCTGAACCCCCGAGGACAGGCCCCCATGACCCGCCCCAGCCCCGCGCCGCGCCCCACGCCCCTCCTCGTGCTGAACGTCGCCGCCCTCACCCCCCGCCTGCTGCGCCACATGCCGCTGCTGCGCTCGATCACCGGCACCGGCGCCGCCCACGGCCTGACCGCCCGCCTCGACCCGGTGTTCCCGGCCGTCACCTGCCCGGTGCAGGCCAGCCTGCTGACCGGCCTGCCGCCGAGCCGCCACGGCGTCGTCGCCAACGGGTGGTACTTCCGCGACCTGGGCGAGGTCCTGCTGTGGCGGCAGCACAACCGCCTGGTGCGCGGTGAGAAGGTGTGGGAGGCGGCGCGGCGGCGGCACCCGGGCTACCGGGTGGCGAACCTGTGCTGGTGGTACGCGATGGGCGCGTCCACCGACATCACGGTGACGCCGCGCCCGGTGTACCACGCCGACGGCCGCAAGTCGCCGGACTGCTACACCAGGCCGCCCGCGCTGCACGGCGAGCTGACCCGCGAGCTGGGCCCGTTCCCGCTGTTCGACTACTGGGGGCCGCGCGCCTCGCTCGCCTCCTCGCGGTGGATCGCGCGGGCGACCGAGTACGTGCTGCGCACCGCCGACCCGGACCTGACGCTGGCGTACGTGCCGCACCTGGACTACGACCTCCAGCGCTTCGGGCCGGACGACCCGCGCGCGGCGGCGGCCGCCGCCGAGCTGGACGCGGTGCTGGCGCCGCTGCTGCACGCCGCCCGCGCGCGGGGCCGCACGGTGGTGGCGCTGTCGGAGTACGGGGTGACGGCGGTGGACCGGCCGGTGCACGTCAACCGGGCGCTGCGCCGGGCGGGCTGGCTGGCGGTGTACACGCAGGCGGGGATGGAGTACCTGGACCCGTACGCCTCGCGGGCGTTCGCGGTCGCCGACCACCAGGTGGCCCACGTGTACGTGCGCGACCGGGCCGACATCCCGCGCGTGCGGGCGCTGCTGGCCGGGCTGCCCGGGGTGGACACCGTGCTGGACACGGCGGGCAAGTCCGCGTACGGGGTGGACCACCAGCGGTCGGGCGAGCTGGTGGCGGTGGCCGCGGCCGCCGCGTGGTTCACCTACTACTACTGGCTGGACGACTCGCGGGCCCCGGACTTCGCCCGCTGCGTGGACATCCACCGCAAGCCCGGGTACGACCCGGCGGAGCTGTTCCTGGACCCGGGCGACCGGTTCGCGGCGCTGCGCGCGGCGGGCGCGGTGGCGCGGCGGAGACTGGGGCTGCGGGCGGCGATGTCGGTCATCTCACTGGACGCCGGGTGTGTGCGCGGCAGTCACGGGCGGCTGCCGCAGGCGCCGGAGGACGGCCCGGTGCTGCTGTGCTCGGACGCCTCCCGGCTGCCCGAGCGCCGCGCCCGCTACGCCGCCACGGACCTTCCTGACCTGCTGCTGCACCTGGCCGGACTGGCCGATGTATCAGCCAACCACATCCCGGTGGCCGGTATCTGACGGCGCGCCGTCCCGCCTCCGGCCACCAGGGGACACGCCTCTGTCACGTGTCACAGATCACAGGTCCCGCCGGAATAGTCCGCGAGCCAGGTGCTAAACCTCTCTGGGGTCCGCCAGGAGGAGGAGAAGCCGAAGTGCGCTCAGTGTGCCCGTGGGAAGCGGAGGCGAATGCGGCGTCGGCGCGCGGTCGCCGCCGCCCGTTATCCGGACCGGTCGCGGAAGAGGCCGCCGAAGTGGCCGCGAGAGAGGCCGCTGAAGAGGCCACCGAAGACAGGAAACGACGAGTCGACCGACGAGTCGGGCGTGCCGCTGTCCCCGTCCGGCGCGGTGAACTCGCCCGTGGAGAGGGACCTCATGAGCACTCCGGACACCCCTGTGATCGGGCGGGTGGTGGATACCGCCCGCTATCCGCTGAACGATCTGGACCGCGCCGACGGAAAGTCGCTGCTGTCCCGTATCCAGCATGACCTGAGCAGCGTCGGGTGCAGCGTGCTGCCCGACTTCATACGGCCCGAACTGCTGGACACGCTGCGCGAGGAATGCGCGAGCGTGTCGCCCGACGCGCATTTCGACGTCGAGACGGTCAACGCCTACAACATCGCCGTCGACACCCCGCTGCCCGAGGACCACCCCGGGCGCATCACCATGGAGCGCGGCAACGCGTTCGTGGCCCGCGACCGGATACCGGCCGCATTCCTCATCCACCGGCTCTACACCAGCGAGCCGTTCCAGGACTTCGTCGCCCGCTGCTTCCAGATGCCCCGCCTGCACGAGCTGGCCGACCCGCTGTCGGGGCTCGTGCTGAACGTCGTACGGCCGGGCCAGGGCCACCCGTGGCACTTCGACACCAACGAGTTCACGGTGAGCATGCTCACCCAGGAGCCGGACGGCGGCGGCGTCTTCGAGTACTGTCCGAACATCAGGTCCGCCCAGGCGGAGAACCTGGGCGACGTGCGCGACGTGCTCACCGGCCGCGGCGAGCGCCTGGTCCGGCGCCTGACGCTGCGCCCGGGCGACCTCCAGCTGTTCAAGGGCCGCTATTCGCTGCACCGGGTCGCGCCCGTCGAGGGCGGCACCGAGCGGCACACCGCGATCTTCGCCTACAGCGAGCGGCCCGGCGTCATCGGGAGCGTGGCGCGCACCCGGCAGCTTTTCGGCCGCGTCCTGCCCGAGCACCTGGCCGCCGAGGGGCGCGCGGTGCGGGTGGACCAACTCCTCGACTAAAGGCTGTCCCGTAACCCCTGGTGGATCAGCGAGCGGCGTCAGATGCGGTCAATCGCAAGGCGGCGACGCGTCCGAATAGTGGTTCTATTCGGACGTTTCGCCAACGCCGCGAGTGGCCGTAGCTGGCGTCGGGAGCCCGCCGGGGGTTACGGGACAGCCTTTAGAGCCGCCCGCCGCCGGACCCCAGCCGCCGGACGGTCACCCGCGACCGCCGCCGTGCCACCGCCCGCCCGGACATCCAGCGAGGAAGTGCAAATCCGTGCCCTTTGAATCCGCGCATTTCGACACGACGGGGAAAATCACCCTCGACCACATCTACACGCGGCCCGACCCACGCGCCTATTTCACCACTCTCCGCGAACTCGACTACCGCATACCCCAGTTGGCGAAGCCCTATTTCCTCGACGTCATCGAGGAGTACCAGGCGCGGTGGCGCACGCCGGTGCCGACCGTGCTGGACATCGGGTGTTCGTACGGGATCAACGCCGCGCTGCTGAAGTGCGACGCGACCATGGACGAGCTGTACGAGCGGTACTCCACCACCGAGGCCCACGCGCTCACGCGGGACGAACTGCTGGCCCGGGACCGGGAGTTCGCCCGCTCCCGCGACCGGCTGCGCGGCGTCCGGTTCATCGGTCTCGACGTCTCGCACGAGGCGCTGGCCTACGCCTTCTCGGCCGGGCTCATCGACGGCGCGGTCCACGCCGACCTGGAGGAGAACGAGCCGACGCCCGCGCAGCGCGAGCAGTTGGCCGGGGCGGACATCGTGATTTCGACAGGATGTGTGGGATACGTCACCGACAAGACCATCTCGCGTATCGTCAGTGCCCATGGCGAGCGCAAACCGTGGATGGCGCACTTCGTTCTGCGGATGTTCCCCTTCGCACCGTTCGCGGAGAGCCTGGACGACGCGGGGTACGAGACCGTGGCCCTCGACCAGGTCTTCAAGCAGCGGCGGTTCGCCACGCCCGAGGAGCAGTCGCTGGTCCTGGACACGCTGTCGGACGTCGGCGTGGACCCGCGCGGGCTGGAGACCGAGGGCTGGCTGTACGCGCGGCTGTACGTCTCCCGGCCGCGCGGCACGCGACGCCGCGCGACCGTGGACCTCGGCGCGAGGTCCCGCCACCACACCGGCCCCTGACGGGCGGTACGGGCCCCGTGCACGGCCCGGGAACCAGCCCCGGCAGAATCCCGGCAGGCGCACCGGACGTCCGGGAAGCCCGAGCAGTCCCCTTTCCTGACCCCGCTCAGACCGAGGACCTTAGTGAACAGTCACGAGCCTTCCACCCCGACCTTCGCCCACGAGGACCTGCTGCCGCGCGTGCCGCTGCCCTCGCTGGAGGAGACCTGTCAGAGGTTCATCGAGTGGTGTTCCCCGCTGCTGACGCCGGAGGAGCTGGCCGCCACCGAGTCCGAGCTGGCCGCCTTCCGCGCGCCGGACGGCCCCGGCCCGGCGCTGCACGCCGCGCTCCGGCGCTACGACGCGAGCGAGGGCGTGCACAGCTGGCTGGACACCTTCTGGCCGTACCGCTACCTGGGCCGCCGCGACCGCATCGCGCTCAACGCGAACTTCTTCTTCCTCTTCAAGGACGTCGAGGCGAGCCAGGCCGAGCGCGCGGCCGGGATCATCGCCGGGGCCGTGGCCTACAAGCTGCGCCTGGACGACGAGCGGATCCCGCCGATCGTGCAGCGCGGCCAGCCGCTGTCGATGGAGCAGAACAAGTACCTGTTCTCCACCACGCGCATACCGGGTGACCCGCAGGACACCGTGCGCGTGCCGTACTCCGAGGAGTGGCCGGGCCCGTCCCGGGAGCGGCACATCGTGGTGTTCTACCGGGGCAACCTGTTCCGGCTGGACGTGATCGGCCCGGACGGCCTGCCGCATTCGCTGGCCGACCTGGTGGCGGGTCTGGAGGCGGTGAAGAAGGCCGGTGCGGCGCGCGCGGCGACCGACACGGCCGTCGGCCACCTGACCACGAAGGCCCGCGCGGAGTGGGCGGCCAGCCGGGCGACCCTGGCCGCGCTGGACCCGGCGAACGCGGCGGCGCTGGACGAGGTCGAGCGGGCGCTGTTCTGCGTGTGCCTGGAGGACTTCGCGCCCTCCGGCACCCTGAACGCGTGCGACCAGATGCTGCACGGCGACAGCGGCAACCGCTGGTTCGACAAGGCCGTGTCGTTCATCGTCTTCGAGGACGGCCGCGCGGGCATCAACATCGAGCACTGCGGCCTGGACGGCACCACGATCCTCAGCTTCGTGGACGCCGTTCTGGAGACCTCGCCGGAGGAGCACGAGCGGGCCTCCGGCGCGCAGCCGCAGGGGCTGCCCGCCTTCCAGCCGATCGAGTTCACGCTGGACGAAGCGCTGCGCGCGGACATCCAGGCCGCGGCCGAGTCGTTCGCCGCGTACGGGGCGGCCACGGCGACCCGCACCGTTTCGTTCGAGGACTTCGGCCAGGCCCGCGCCAAGCAGCTGAAGATCTCGCCGGACGCGTTCGTGCAGATGGCCTACCAGCTCGCCCACCAGCGCGCCAAGGGCTTCACCGGCGCCACGTACGAGTCGATCGCCACCCGCCAGTACCGGCGCGGGCGCACCGAGGCGATGCGCGTGGTCACGCCCGAGTCCCAGCACCTCGTGGCCGTCATGCAGGACCCGGGCGCGGACACCGCGGCGAAGCTGGCGGCCTTCCGCGCGGCGGCGACCAAGCACGTGGCGCGCGCCAAGGAGTGCCAGGCCGGACAGGCGCCCGAGCAGCACCTGTGGGAGCTCCAGCTGATCCAGAAGCGGCGCGGCGAGGAGCTGGGCATCACCGAGCAGCCCGCCCTGTACGAGACGCCGGGCTGGCTGGTCATGCGGGACGACTACCTGAGCACCAGCTCGGCGCCATCGGCCCACATCCAGTACTTCGGTTTCGGCTCGACCAGCAGCCGGTGCGTCGGCGTGGCGTACGTGCTGCTGCCGGACCGCTTCAACCTGTACCTGAGCACGCCGGAGCCGGTGGCCGACCAGATGTACGTGTTCGCCGACCGGCTCCGCGAGGCGGTCACCGAACTCCAGGCCCTCCTGGAGACCGAGCAGGCCGCGGGCTGACCCCGGCCGGAGCCGGGTCCCGCCGTCGGGCAGGACCCGGCTCCGGGCCCGGGCCGGTCCGCCGCGCCCGTACCCCGGGACCGGGCGCGGACCGGGGCCGCCGGGCCCGGTCCGCCCTACCGGTCACGCCCCGGCCACCGGCGCGGCTCCGGCCCGCGCCCGCGCCGCTGCCGCCCCGTCCGGCCGTACGCCCAGGGGGCGGGCCGGACCGGCGCCTCACGGCCCGCCGCCGCGCCAGGCGGCGACCGCGCGCGCCCGAATCATCCCCCTATATGATGTAAGGCGACTCGGTCCACCCGAGGCCCGGCCGGAAGCCAGGTCCGCGCGGGGCGGCGACTTCCCCGGGGCGGGGCCGGTCGGAAGGCGAGGTCGGCCGTGAATCCGCAGCGTGGCCGGGCTTCCCGGCGCCGGCGGGAGCTCGCGGAGGCCGACCGGCTGCGCATCCTCGCCGCCATGGACGACACCCGCGGCGACATCGAGGTGCTGCCCTGCGCCCTCCAGCACGCCACGGCCGGGCTGGCCGGGCTCGGCGCCCTGGCCCACCTGCGGACGCCCGAGTCGCCCCACGGCCTGCGGCTGGCCGCCTCCAGCGGGCTGCCGCAGGCGTTCTTCGCCCTCTGGGAGAGCATCCGCGCGGACGGCCGCTCCGTCCCGGCCCGCGCCTTCCGCCGCGACGGCTACGTGTGGCTGCCCGCCATCCCCTCCCCCGAGCAGGCGCTGGAGGACCGGCCCGAGGACCACAGCGCCGGAGCCCGGGCCGGAGCCGCCACGAGCCGCGCCGCGCCCGGCCTGTCGGAAGACCAGCCCGGCCTGTCGGAAGACCAGCCCGGCCTGTCGGCCTCAGGGGTGCCCCCCGACTCGGGCATGGCCGCGGTGCCCCTGCCCGGCCCCGACGGCCCGATCGGCGTGCTGTCGGTGGTGACCCCGCCCGCCGTACGGCCCGGCCCCGCGCAGCGGGCGTTCCTGCGGGACGTGGCCCGGTGGGCGGCGGGCCGACTGCGGCTGACCGCTCCGGCGGCGGGCGGCGGGCCGCCCGCCCTGCTGGCGGCCGAGCCCGGCGGCCCCGGCCCGCGCCGGACGGGCCGCACGGCGCCCGTGGGCCGCTGGGAGTGGGACCTGAAGACCGGCGAGACGGTGCTGGACGACACGATGCTCGACATCCTCGCCGACTACGCCGTGCCCCGGGAGGACACGCGGATCGACACGTGGATTCACAGTCTGCACCCCGACGACGTGGCATGGGTGCGGGAGTCCCTGGAGCGGGCGATCCGCGAGCGCGGTCCTTACGACGCCGAGTACCGGGTGCGCCGCCGGGACGGCGGCTACGGGTGGCTGAGCAACCGCGGCCGGGTCCTGCCGGGCGACGACGGCGAACCGGTCCGCATGGTCGGCACCACCTGGGACACCTCCGAGGAGCACGCCGTGCAGGAGTCCGTGGGCCGGGCCCTGCGGCACATGAGCGACGGGTTCCTGTACGTCGAGCGCGACGGCCGCGTCGGCTTCGTCAACCCCGCGGCCGAGCGGCTGCTCGGCCCGGCGCACGCCCTGGCCGGGCGCCTCCTGTGGGACGTGCCCGCGCTGCGCGGCCTGGCGGGGCTGCGCGCCGGATACCGGAGGGCCACCGCCGAGGGCGAGCCCACCGGCCTCGACCTGACGTGGCCGGAGACCGACCGCTGGTACCACCTGCGCCTGGTGCCCGTCCCCGACGGCCTGACCGTGTACGTCACCGACATCACCGAGCGGCGCCGCCGCCAGGCCGAGCGGGAGGCCGCCGACCGCGCCGCCGCCGAGCGCGCCGCCCTCATGGGACGCCTGACCCGCGCGCTCGCCGAGGCCGTCACCGCGCAAGACGTGGTGCACGCCGTCGCCGAGAGCGTCCTGCCGCCCTTCGGCGCGGCCGGGCTGATCGTCGCCGCCACCGAGGCCGACCACCTGAACCTGGTCGGCGCCGCCGGCTACCCGCCCGCCTTCCTCACCCGCATCCGCCGCTTCCCGATGCTGTCGGACACGCCCGTGGGCGAGGCGCTGCGCACCCGCACGCCGCAGTTCATCGAGTCACCCGGCGACCTCCTCGCCCGCTACCCCGGCGCCGCCGGAATGGCCACGGCCGGAGGCAAGCGGGCCTGGGCCTTCCTGCCGCTCAACGCCTCCGGCCGCCCCATCGGCGCCTGCGTGATCTCCTTCGACCAGCCCCGGCGCCTGGACGAGGACGAGCGGACCCTGCTCACCGCGCTCAGCGGCCTGGTCGCCCAGGCGCTGGAGCGGGCGGGCCTGTACGACGCCGCCTACACCCGCGCGCAGGAGCTTCAGCGCGCCCTGCTGCCGCGCGTGCTGCCCGAGCTGCCCGCCGTCACCGCCGCCGCCCGCTACCTGCCCGCGGGCCAGGGCGCCGACGTGGGCGGCGACTGGTACGACATCATCCCGCTGTCCGCCGACCGCGTCGCCCTCGTCATCGGCGACGTCATGGGCCACGGCATGGCCGAGGCCGCCACCATGGGCCGCCTGCGCACGGCCGTACGCACCCTCTCCGACCTCGAACTGCCCCCCGACGACGTGCTCGACCACCTCAACGACCTGGTGGCCGAACTCGGCGACGACTCGTTCGCCACCTGCCTGTACGGCATCTACGACCCGGTCACCGGCGAATTCTGCTACGCCAGCGCGGGCCACCCGCCCCCGGCCACCGTCCACCCGTCCGGGTGCGTCGCGTTCTCCGCGCCCACCGCCAACCCGCCGCTGGGCGCCGCCGACCCGCCCTTCGACGTGTCCACCATCCCCCTCGTCGACGGCAGCCTGCTGGCCTTCTACACCGACGGCCTGGTGGAGTCCCGGGACCGGGACGTGGACGTGGGTCTCGACCACCTCGCCCGCACCCTCGGCACAGCCGTCCGCGACGGCCGGGCGCGGAACCTGGAACCGCTGTGCGACACCGTCACCGCCACCCTGCTGCCCTCGCAGGGCGTCACCGCCGACGACGCCGCCCTGCTGATCGCCCGCACCTCCCGGCTCGACCCGGGGAACGTCGTCACCTGGCCGCTGCCGGACGACCCGGTCGCCGCCGGACAGGCCCGCGACCTCATCCGCGCCCAGTTCGACGCCTGGCACCTGGCCGACAGCCTGGAGATGACCACCGAACTCCTGGCCAGCGAGCTGGTCGGCAACGTCGTCCGGCACGCCAAGGGCCCGATCTCCCTGCGCCTGCTGTGCAGCAGGACCCTGATCTGCGAGGTCACCGACGGCAGCCCCACCACGCCGCACGTCCGCCGCACCACCGCGACCGACGAGGGCGGCCGGGGCCTCCAGCTCGTCGCCGCCCTCGCGCAGCGCTGGGGCACCCGCCCCACACCCGGCGGCAAGTGCATCTGGACCGAGCAGCCGCTGACCCGGTGAGGCGGGCACGGCGGAGGGCCCGTGACCGCGCCAGGCCAGCGCGGCCACGGGCCCCGGGGGCGGCCCGGCCGGAAGCGTGCCCCCAGTGGCGGCTTCCGGCCGGGCCGGGAGGGCAGGGCCGCCGGGTCTCGTCCGGCACGGGGGCGACCGGACGTCCGGCGGCCCTGCCCGGTCTCGGGAGGGCCGATGGGTCCGCGTCACGCGCGCGGACGGGGTGCCCGACTCCCCGGCCGGGGCAGTGAAGGGGGCCGGGGAGCCGGGCTCAGGCGGCGGTGTGCTGGACAGGGATGTCCGCCGCCCGCCTCGGACGGGGGTGCGCCAGGCACGGGGGCGACCTGGCGCCGACCACCCCCCGCCCGAGGAGTCTGAGGGGTCTGAGGAGTCCTACGGGCCTGCTACGGGCTCGCGAGCGGCGGCGGCGCGTCCTGCGCGGGCGGCGGCGGCGCCTCCTTGGCCGTCACGACCCGGTGCGCGCGCGCCAGCGCGCGGCCCGTGGCGCACGCCTCCCCGCACGACCGGCAGCCCGCGCACTCCTCGCGGTGCTCCGCCACCAGCCTGCGCGCCTGCTCCGCCGTCACGTAGTCCGGCGCACAGTCGGCGCACACGCGCCACGTCCAGCCCGGCCCCGAGGCCGTGTCCTCCCGGTAGAACGGGATCGGCTCGGCCGTCTCCCGCCCGCAGCCCACGCAGTAGTGCGGCCCGAGGGCGTCCTGTACGGCCAGGCCCAGCGCGATCCGCAGCCGCTCCGGATCGGTCAGCAGCCTGCCCATCCGGGGCGCCACCCTCCAGTACGGCGCGCTCCCGCCCCGGCGGTGCAGCGGCGGCACGACCAGGAAGCTGTCCTGGCCCAGCAGCCGCACCTCCCGCAGCCTGCCCTGGTCCCAGCGGCCGGTCACGCCCTTCCGCACGAACCAGTACAGGAGCGAGCCGCCCGGGTCCTCCACCACGGCCCCGGTCCGCTCCCGCAGAATCCCCAGGGCCCGCTCGCCGATCGGCGTGGGCACGCGCAGCGCGTCCCACCACACCCCGGCGGGCTGCATCTCGTGGTCCTGCTCGGGCGGCGCCCACCCGCCCCAGGCCACCACCCCCGGCACTACGTCATGAACCGCTCTCGTCACTGCTCTGCTCCTGGTGGGGGGTCGGGGTCGGTGCGGGAAGGTCGAGCGGCTGCCACTCCGTCAGCTCGCACAGCACGGCGTGCAGAGGCTCCGGCAGGACGAACGGCGCCTCCGCCGTGGGCCTGCTCAGCCACTCGTAGGGGAACGTCCTGCCGTGCGGTGCCGGTACGGCGACGAGTTCCCTCAAAGGGCCCGTATACGGACGTATTCCCGGTGGCCAGCGGAATGGGTCGGCGGACCCGGGGGCCACCAGAAAGTAGCACGAGGACCCCCACCGCCGGTCCTGCCAGTCGATGACAATCGGCCCGGCCTTACCTTTGGTTACCTCGGCCAGCTTTTCCGCGGCCATCTCACCCAGCAGCCCCACGACCCGGACGGCGTCGAAGTGGACACCCGTTTGAAGCATCACCCACCCCTGCGCGGGCACCCACTCCGGGCCGGAGGACTCGGTTCGCTCACCTGTTCCCAACTCGCTCTGATTTCCGTCGAGTTCTCGTTTCATGGTTACGACCATCCCGCATTACGGCTACTCTGACTAGAGGTTAGCGGAGGACGGACCAGGTGCTGACCAGGGGTAAAGCGCATGCCGCCAACTCCCGCCTGGTGCGGTTACCCGGCTGACCGCAACCCAGCAGTGCGGTCGAGCCCACCGGCCGTGCGGTGTGATTAACGGAGGGGAAGGCTGAATGTGAGCAAAAAGGAAGAAGGCCAGTTCGTATCCTTCAAGGCGATGCTCTTCGGACAGCAGATGCGGGCCATGCGGGAACACATCGGCGCGACGCAAAAGGAGATCGGCCAGCGGATCGGCTACTCCGAGTCCCAGATCCGCATGCTGGAATCGGGCAAGCGCCTGCCGATGCCGGATTACCTGCCGCAGCTCGACGAGGCGTTGCGGGCCAACGGCGCGCTGCTCGCCATCGCGCCCGACATCAAGTACCAGGACTACCCGGCGTGGTTCATCGAGTACGCCGAGGCGGAGTCCACGGCGCTCCGGGTGGACGAGTACGGGTGCTACGTGGTGCCGGGACTGCTCCAGACGGAGGAGTACGCGCGGGCGGTGGTCAGCGCCCACTGCCCCGCGCTGGACCTGGACGAGGTCGAGCGGCTCGTCGCCGCCCGGCTGTTGCGACACGAGCTGCTGACCCGCAAGCCCGCGCCCATGCTGAGCTTCGTCATCGAGGAGTGGGTCCTGCGACGTCCGACGGGCGGGCACGCGACGATGCTGGCTCAGTGCCACCGGCTGCTGGACTGCGCGAAGTTGCACAACGTCTCGATCCAGGTCATGCCGATGGACAGCGGGCCGCACGCTGGCCTCCATGGCCCTCTCATCCTGCTGGAGACGGCCGAGGGCCAGCGGGTCGGGTACGTCGAGATCCAGAGCGACCCGACCTGGTACACGGAGCGGGACAAGGTCAGCGCGCTTGAGCAGCGGTATGGGAACATTCGAGCCCAAGCCCTGAACGAGCACGACTCGCTGAGCCTGATCCAGCAGATTGCGAGGAAGCATGAAGAGGAAGCGGCCTGAGCAGACCGCGTACGGCCCGGCCGACCTGGCGTGGTTCAAGAGCAGCCACAGCGACGCGGGCGGCGGCGCATGCGTCGAGGTGGCCCTGGAGTGGCGCAAGAGCAGCTACAGCGACGCAGGCGGCGGCCAGTGCGTCGAGGTCGCCGCCGACTGGCGCAAGAGCAGCCACAGCGACGCGAACGGCGGCGCGTGCGTCGAGGTCACCTCGTGCCCGCACACCGTGCACGTCCGCGACTCGAAGCAGGTCAGCGGTCCGCGCCTGCGGGTGCCGTCGCAGCAGTGGACGGCGTTCCTCACCTACGTCACGGCCTGACCCTGCCCGCCCGTACAGCACGGGCACGCCACGGGGCTCCCAGATCGGCATCTGCCTTAGAGACGCCGAGCCGGGAGCCCCTTCGGCCTTTCGGCCGCCACCAGACTGCCCCGTGACCCCCCGCGTACGCCAGCACCTCGGCTCTCCAGGTCAGTCGTCAACAATCGTCACCAGATCAGCCGATTGTACGACTTAGGCGGACATGATCCTCTGGTGAGACCGATCAGAGGAGAGCCGTCCGCATGAGCTACCTGGGTTTCCCGCGTCTGAACTTCGTCGGCACGTTCCAGGCCAATCCCTCGACCGTCAACAACGACACGGCGCACTTCGACAACGACACGTTCGAGAACCACTTCCAGCGCCAGAGCAAGGGCGCCCAGGACGGCTGGTGGAACCCGGACGGCACGGGCGGCTTCGCTCTGGCGGACTGCTACGTGACGACGGTGCTGGACCCCAAGGGCCACGAGACGGACCCGTCGGTGTGGGGCTTCCCGCCGGAGAAGGTGCCGGACCAGGGCATTCTGCTGATCAGCAACCGGGAGTCCAACGACGCGAAGATCGTGGACCTGGACCCGGACCAGCAGGGCGTGTCGGAGCTGTGGGGCATGGACCTCACGCTGTGCGAGGCGGTGGGCCGCGGCCAGGACCCGGTGCCGATCTGCACGGGCACGTACCGCACGGCGGCCTTCGACGACATCTGGGTGCGCTACCCGCCGGAGCAGTCCGACGGGAAGTTCGGCGTGTTCTACCAGTCGGTCATCGAGGAAGTGCAGTGGTTCTCCGGGTCCCAGTACGCCGCCCTGCTCCAGGGGTACTTCGGCGCGGGACCGCTGTCGATCAAGTTCAACCTCGACGGCTTCCACATGGACGACTTCGACGCGGAGGACTTCACCTTCGGCCGCGTCGTCGGCTCCATCGGCCCGTACACGCCCACCGAGCCCAGGCACTTCCTGATGGGCCGCCGCCTGCGGGCCGTGGGCGATCCCCGCGTCTACGACACGCCGTGCCGCGTGGACGAGGACCTGGGCGTCCTCTTCCTGGACTGGGGCAACAGCTTCCAGACGGCGGCGCTCGGCGGGCCGCCGGTGGACCTGGGCCCGCTCGACCTCGTCTACAAGACGGACGGCGGATTCCAGCAGGCGGCGCGGCTGCCGAAGATCGACGACGCCTTCTACCGGAAGTACGCGGGCATCGCGGCCGTGGGCGTGCCGCCGCACGTGATGGAGGAGCTGCGCAAGAGCGTCCTGGCGGTGCAGACGACGGCCGGGCAGCTCCTGCTGTCCGAGAACGACCAGGCCACGTACGTGCGCGCCGACACCTTCGTCTACCGCATGTCGCCGGGCGACACGGCGGACGTCGACTTCTACGCGACGCGCTACGGCAGGCCGTACCAGGGCGCGAAGATCGAGGTCACGGACGGCGGGCACCCGGCCGTGCTGGCCAAGGGGCAGGCGGTGCAGCGCAGGGCCGGGATCGCCCGGGTGGGCACGGGCAGCGACGGGCACTCGGTGTCGTTCGTCTCGCCGGTGACGACCGGCCCGGACGGCAGGGCGACGAGCAGGATGACGGCCAACGACCCGGTGGGCCACCCCCGGCCGGTGGACGGCCAGGTGGAGCTGCTGAACTACGGCATCGAGGGCGACAGCAGCACGTGGGTGGAGCAGGTCAGCGTGCTGGTGTGGAGCAGGAGCCAGGTGAAGGCTCCGGCGTGGCTGTTCGACGTGCAGCCGATCCTCCAGCAGTACGCGAACCTGTACCCGTACATGCGCAAGTTCGTCGGCATCGACCTGTCGGACTACAGCGCGGTCACCGGGCCGGGCATGCGCCGTCTGACCGACCGCATGTCGAGGCCCACGACCTCGCCGGACTACATGCCGGTGACGCGGGACCTGTCCCCGGCGCGGCGGGAGATGATCCTGGGCTGGCTGCGGACCTCGCCCGGCCAGCCCGCGTTCCTGCGCCCGGCCGAGGCGTGGGACGTGCCGTACCTCCAGGACGTGCTCCAGGTGGCGCTGGAGCTGGAGCTGTCGACGCTGCCGCCGTACCTGTGCGCCCTGTTCTCGCTGAGGAACCGCGGCTCCAAGGTGGCGCGGATCATCGACAGCGTGGCCATGCAGGAGATGCTGCACATGGCGCTGGCGGGCAACGTGCTCATCGCGGTGGGCGGCAGGCCGCGCATCGGCTCGCAGGGGTTCGTACCGAAGTACCCGGGGCACCTGCCCGGCGGCATCCGCCCGGACCTGACCGTGCGGCTGCGGCGGTGCTCGAAGGAGCAGGTCAGGGACGTGTTCATGTCGATCGAGCGGCCGGACAAGCCGATCAACATGGACGAGGTCCGCGCGCACATGGCCACGATCACGCGCGGGCCGGTGCCGCCCGAGGCCACGACGGCGGAGGCCCGGGGGCGGGCGCGGCGGGAGCACGCGCAGGCGCTGCGGGACTTCTTCACCACGGCCCGGTACGAGACGTTCTCGATCGGCTGGTTCTACACGCAGATCGCGAACGCCATGCTGGCCATGGAGGACGCGGGCCAGGACCTCTTCACCGGCGATCCGGCGTGGCAGCTGAGCTGGCCGGGGGGCCAGGCGCCCGGCGAGCTGTTCCCGGTGACGGACATGTCCTCGGCGCTGGCGGCCATTTCGGAGATCGTGGTCCAGGGCGAGGGCACGCCGACCGACCCGGACGACAACACCGGAGAGCTGGCCCACTTCTACCGCTTCGGGCAGATCGTGGACGGCTTCGAGCTGACCTACGACGAGCAGCAGAAGAAGTGGGTCAAGGGCGCTGCGATCCCGTTCGACCCGGTGCGGGACGTCTTCCCGATGCGGGACGACCCGGACACGTACACCCTGCCGGACGGGTCCGGCGCGCAGCGCGTCGCCCTCGAATTCGACGCCACGTACGTCAAGCTGCTCCAGCGGCTCGGGACGGCCTTCAACGGGCGTCCCGACGACCTGTTCGAGGCGGTCGCGCTCATGAGCGACCTGAACGCGTCCGCGCGGACCACGATGACCGAGAAGACGCCCGGCGACCCGTCGACGGTCATCGGCCCGAGCTTCCAGTGGCCCGGAGAGAAGTAGGAGTGACGGAGAGGTGACGCGGGCGGGGCGGTGGGGCGTCCGTTCGCCGTTGTGTGGCACAGTCACATAAGACGACAGGGACCGTTGAGCCCACGAGGCGCCACCACCGGACGGGAGAACCCCCCACCCCATGGCCAAGACGTCCGCCGAGCCGATCCAGCCTGCCCCCGACCCCGTCCCCGGCCCCGCCGGTCCGGGAGGGTTCGAGCACGAGGAGGAGGGCTACCACAAGGGCCTCAAGCCGCGCCAGCTCCAGATGATGGCGATCGGCGGGGCGATCGGGACGGGCCTGTTCCTGGGCGCGGGCGGGCGGCTGGCCAGCGCGGGACCGGGCCTGTTCCTGGTGTACGTGGTGTGCGGCGTCTTCGTCTTCCTGATCCTGCGGGCGCTCGGGGAGCTGGTGCTGCACCGGCCGTCGTCGGGGTCGTTCGTGAGCTACGCGCGCGAGTTCTACGGCGAGAAGGCGGCCTTCGTCGCGGGCTGGATGTACTTCCTGAACTGGTCGATGACCGCGATCGTGGACACCACGGCCATCGCCTCGTACATGCACTACTGGGGCGCCTTCGAGCCGGTGCCGCAGTGGCTGATCGCGCTGGTCGCGCTGGTCGTGGTGCTGTCGGCGAACCTGATCTCGGTGAAGATCTTCGGCGAGCTGGAGTTCTGGGCGGCGCTGATCAAGGTGGCGGCGCTGGTGGCGTTCCTGGTGGTGGGCACGGTGTTCCTCGCCGGGCGGTTCGACGTGGACGGGCACGCCACCGGCTTTTCTGTGGTCTCCGGCCACGGCGGCCTGCTGCCGGAGGGCCTGTGGCCGCTGGTGGTCGTCACGTCGGGCGTGGTCTTCGCGTACTCGGCGGTGGAGCTGGTGGGCACGGCGGCCGGGGAGACGGAGAAGCCCGCGGAGATCATGCCGCGCGCGATCAACTCCGTCATCGCGCGTATCGCGCTGTTCTACTGCGGGTCGCTGGTGCTGCTGGGGCTGCTGCTGCCGTACACGGCGTACAAGGCGGGCGAGAGCCCGTTCGTGAGCTTCTTCTCGCGGATCGGGCTGAACGGCGCGGGCACGATCATGAATCTGGTGGTGCTGACCGCCGCCCTGTCCAGCCTGAACGCCGGGCTGTACTCGACCGGGCGCATCCTGCGCTCCCTGAGCGCGAACGGCAGCGCGCCGCGCTTCACCGGGCGGATGTCGCGGCACGGGGTGCCGTACGGCGGGATCATGCTCACCGGGGTGATCGCGCTGTTCGGCGTGGGGCTGAACGCGCTCAACCCCGGGCAGGCGTTCGAGATCGTGCTGAACATGTCGGCGCTCGGGGTGATCGCCTCCTGGGCGACGATCGTGCTGTGCCAGCTGCGGCTGTACCGGCTGGCCGAGCGGGGCCTGGTGGCCCGGCCCGCCTTCCGGATGTTCGGCGCGCCGTACACCGGCTACCTGACGCTGGTGTTCCTGCTGACGGTGGTGGTGCTGATGGCGCTGGACCCGCCGATCGGGTCGTGGACGGTGGCGACGCTGGGAGTGATCATCCCGGCGCTGGTGGTGGGGTGGTACGCGGTGCGCGGCCGGGTGCTGGCGACGGCGGCCGAGCGGGCGGGCCGGGCGGCGGCGGGGCGGCCGCGCCGGGAGGCGCGGGACTGACGAGTGCCCTGCCGGGCGGGTGAGCGGGCGGCCCTGCCGGGCGGCCGGTGCCCCGGCTACCGGGCGGCAGGCGCCCGACCGGCGGCCCCGGGGCGGGGATGGCCACAATCCGCGCGTGCCTCCCGCAAACCGCTCTCTGACGGAGGCCACGGTCACGGCGCACGTGTCGTCGGTGCTGCGCAAGCTGGGGGCTGCGGGACCGGGAGCCGGCGGTGGTGCCGGCGTACGACCTGGGGCTGGTCCCATCCCCGTACGGGCTGAAGCCCCCGTTCGCCCGGCCCGGACATCCACCGACAAGCGGTCGATAACAATCCGTTTCCTGCCGGATACCGCGGAAGTTGTACAACCCCAACCCCCACTGCCACGGTGGATGGGGCATGCATCGAACTCCCGGTTGAACGGCTGCCAACTCCTGGTTGGACGACGGCCCGCGCACCGATGCGTAGCGTCGGTTACCGCACCGCGCTGATGCGGACGGGTCCCCTGGACCGCGGTCACTTCCGCGCGCTGCGACCACACAGCGGGGAGGCACCGGATCGACCGGTGACGTGCACCAGCCGGGCCCGGCGCCGCCCCACGACCCGAAGGGGGAACCATGGGAACGAATGTCGTGGCGAAGGCACTGGTCAGTGCCGCTGCCGTGGTCGGGATCGCGGCCGGGGGGCTGGCGACCGCGGGCACCAGCTTCGCGGCGGCCCCGGCGACCGCCAAGCCGGCGGCCCAGTCCCGGATCGCCTCGGTGACCGCGGTGAACAACCTCGGTCTGAACACCGCCCGGGCCAAGAACTGGCAGTGCTGGTTGCGCGACCTGGGGTACAACCCCGGCACCATCGACGGGCAGCTGGGCACCAACAGTTGGAAGGCCGCACAGCGCATGTTCAACGACCTGAACCTCGGCGCGGGGACCGTCGACGGGATCGTCGGAACCAACACGATCAAGGCGCTGCAGCGCTACCTGAACCTCTTCGGCTACAACCTTGTCGTGGACGGGGACGCCGGGACGAAGACCCGGGCCGCGTTCTGGGACTTCAACGCCACCGGCTGCTGAGTCTGACCGGAGCGCGCCGCTGGCGCGGCGCTCCATGACCGCCGTCGAGCGGCGCGCCCCGGGGGGTGCGCCGCTCGACCGCGTGGGCACGGCGGCCGGGGTGCGGCCCGGTGCCGGGTGACGGCGGCGGGCAGCGGCCGGGGGCCTGACGGCGGCCCGGCGGGCCTGCGCTCGGGGGGCTACGGGCGGGGCGTGGGGTCCCAGCGCCAGTCGGCGGGGGCCCGGTCGCGGCCGGGCAGGTCGCCGCGGCCGGTGGCCCACAGCAGGACCGCCCAGGGACCGGCGGCGGCCTCGGCGGGGCCGGGGGCGCCGGGGAACAGGCGGGCGAGGACGCGGGCGCACAGGTCGGCGGGCGGGTCCCAGGCCAGGCCCAGGCCCTGGGTCAGGTCCCAGGTGTGGGCCAGGGTCTCCACCACGCCCATGGCGGCGAAGCCCTCGGCGTCCGACACGCCGTACGGGTGGAAGGCGCGCACCTCGGGCGGCGTGACGCGCACGACGGCGGCCAGCAGACCGGCGGCGGAGTCCAGCACCCGCAGCAGCCCGGCGGGCCCCGCCGACCGGTCGGCCTGGAGGGCCGGACGGGGCGCGCCCGGCCTCGCGGCGCTCCGTACGAGGGGCAGCATGCCGTCCTGGGGCGGGTCGGCGGGGGTGAGCTGGGTGGCGTAGACGACGTGGCAGTGGAGCAGGTGCTGGCCGGTCTCCCAGCAGTCCCACTCCAGCGGTCCGGCCTGCCGGTCCCACGCCTCGGGCGGCGCCGGGCGCAGGGCGGCCACGGCGAGCCGTGCGGCGAGGGTCACGTCGGCGGCGGTGACGGGCCCGGGAGAGGCCGTCGGCGGCGGGAACTCATCGGCTTTGGACATGGCCCGACCGTATCGCGGGCGCGGCCGCCCACCGGGCCCGGGCCGGGCGGCTGAGGGCCCGTCAGGCGGGGGCGCGGCGCGGCACCGGACACAGCCGGGTGGCGACTACACTCACCGGGTCGGCCGGTACGGGGTGAAGGGGTGAAGGTGGCGGAGTTCGACATCGTGACCGGAGGAGTCCACGACCTGCGGCGGCTCGGCCGGTGGGCGGCGGACGAGGGGTGGAACCCGGGCGCGCTGGACAGCCAGGCGTTCTTCCCCGCCGACCCGTACGGCTTCCTGTTCGGACGGCTGGACGGAGAGCCGGTGGTGTCCATCTCCGCCGTGCGCTACGGTTCCGGCTTCGGGTTCCTGGGCTTCTACATCGCCCTGCCCGAGGTGCGCGGGCAGGGGTACGGCATCCGGGTGTGGCGGGCGGGCATGGCCCGGCTCGCCGGGCGGAACATCGGGCTCGACGGCGTGGTCGACCAGCAGGAGAACTACCGCAGGTCCGGTTTCCGCAGGGCCTGGAACCACCTGCGCTACGAGGGCGTACCGGCCGCCGCGGAGGTGCCGCCGGACGTCGCGCTCGTGGACGCCCGCGCGCTGCCCTTCGACCGGATCGCCGCCTACGACCGCCGCTTCTTCCCCACGCCCCGGGACGCCTTCCTGGCCACCTGGCTTAGCCTTCCGGACCGTACCGCCCTGGCCGCGGTGCGCGACGGCGAGCTGCACGGCCTCGGCGTGCTGCGCCCCTCCTTCGGGTCCGCGCGCGTCGGCCCGCTGTACGCGTCGTCGCCGCAGATCGCCGCCGCACTGCTGGACGCGCTGGCGACGTCCGCGGCGGGCGCGCCGGTGGCGGTGGACGTGCCCGACGTCAACGGCCCGGCCGTGCGGCTGGTGGAACAGCTGGGCCTGAGCCCGTCGTTCGAGGCCGCGCGCATGTACACCGGCCCGGACCCGGACATGGACCTCGCGGGAATCTTCGGGATCACCAGCCTGGAACTGGGGTAGCCCCGCGCCCGCGCACCGGGCGGCGGGCGCGGGGCGGGGCGTCACCCCGCGCGGAGGGTCACGGCGGCGGTGTGCAGGGTGCCGCCGGTCTGGAACTGGAGGAACAGCCGCCAGTTCCCGGCCGCGGGCAGCTCGGCGTGGAAGGCGAGCTCCGGCCCGCCGCCACGGCCCTTTTCGGCGGTGCCGGTGGGGTGCAGGTGCGCGAAGGCGGAGTCGCCCTCGTGGAAGGCCGTCAGGTGGGCGTAGGTGCCCAGGTAGGGCTCCAGGTCGGTGACCGGCCTGCCGTTCCTGGTGACGGTGACGGTCAGCGGGTGGGCCATGCGGGCCGTCAGGTCGCCGGAGAGGGTGAGGGTGTAGCCGTCGGCCGTGGTGGTGGCGGCGGGGGCCGGCAGCGGGGTGGCGGCGGCGGTGCCCGCCACGGTGAGCTGCCGGGACAGCACCAGGTCGGGGTTCTCGCCGCGGCCGGTGTCCGGGGTGAAGGACGCGAAGAGGCGCCACCGGCCCGGGGTGAGCGCGGCCAGCGGCGCGCTCCAGGTGCCGTCGCCGCCCATGGTCGGGTGCACGTGCTGGAAGCCGGTGAGGTCCGAGCGGATGGCGTAGACGTGCATCCGCCGCGTCTGCTCCGGCACGAACGCGGTGACCGGCCTGCCGCCGGGGCCGGTGACGGTGAAGCGGTAGGAGGACGGCTTTCCGGCCGGGAGGGTGGTGGTGGGCGAGGTCAGGCGGTAGCCCTGGGCGGCGTCGGACAGGCCGGTGCCCGACGCGCCGCCGTGCGCGCCGTCCATGCCGTCCATGCCGTGGTGGTGGGCGGAGGCCGAGGGCTTCGGGCCTGCGCCGTGGGCGTTGTGCCCGGCGTGGCCGGAGGACGGGTCGCCGCTCCCGCAGGCGGCCAGCACCACGGCCGCGGCGGTGGCGGCGGCGACGGCGCAGGCGCGGCGGGCCAGGGTGCGGCGAGCGGTCGGACGCGCGGTCAGGCGTGGGGTGGGTGTGGTCATGGGCGGTTCTGCTCCTTCACGCCCGCTGCCGGTCGGCGGCGCGGGCGGGGAATGGGGATTCGGACACGCTGAGGCGCGGCGTCCCGCGCGCGGCCCGTCCGGTGCGTTCGGTGCGTCCGATGTGTCCGTACGGGCGTGGCGGCGGGTGCCGTGCGGGTGCCTCTAGATCCGCAGGAGCTGGAGTTCGGCGAGGTCGGGCGGGGCCCGCCCGTCGGCGTGGCGGCCGGTGGCGGCCTGCCGGGCCCCGGCGGCGGCCGGGGCGGGCCCGGCGAGGCCGGGTGCGAGGGCGGGCGGGTGGTAGGCGCCGGAGACGCCTCCGGCGGCGCAGGTGCCGTCGGCGTGGTGCGCGGCCGTCCCGTCGTCGGCCGGATCCGCCAGGAGGCGGCGGTCGTGGGCGCCGGACGCGTCCGGCGCCGCGTGGTGCGCCATCGGCGCGGCGGCGGCCGGGTGTCCGACGGCCGCGTGGGCGCTGTGCCCGCCCGCCGGGGACATCCCGGCGGGCGCCAGGCCGTGCATGCCCAGCACCCCGGCCAGCACGAGCAGCGCCAGCGCGGCCCACGCGCGCCGGGCGCGGCGGGTACTCGGCGGCGGCTGCTTCACGCCGGTCATCGTACCGGGCCCGCACCGGTGGCCTCCGGCCCAGCCCGGCCCAGGTCCCGTGCCCGTGCTGCCCGCGCCCGGCCGGGGGGCGCGGACGCCCGCGCGAGGCGGGGGCGTGGGAGCCGGGACGC
>NZ_JAVSCF010000076.1:0-24255 GCF_031932565.1 Streptomyces sp. B1866 | reverse complement strand
GCCACCCGTCCTGCCGCTCCGGCCCCCGGGCCGCCGCGTCCGGACCCGCGCCCGGCGCCGGCACGAAGGCCGGCCGCCCGGCACCCTCACCCGCGCTCCCGCCGCCCCCCGGCGCCAGGCCCGACGCCCCCGGGCGCCGGTGCGGCAGCCCTATCGCGTCGGCCGCCTCCTGAAGCCACTCGGGGGGGCTCAGCAGGAACGACGTCGCGTTCAGGTCGATGCGCCGCGGCGGCTCCTCGGCGACCGGCTCCGGCTCGCCGCCGTCCACCGCCCCGTACTCCTCCTCGTAACGGCGGATCACCTCGCCCACCGGCAGCGCCGGCCACAGCGTCGTCTCCCCGCTGTCCCGCGCTATCACCAGGCGCGCGCCCCGCGGCCCGGCCGCCGGGCCGTCCTGCCGGTCCTCCGCCCAGGCCACGAAGCCCAGGCCGAACTCCCGCACCCGCACCTCGCGCTGCTGGTACGCGGGCACGTCACCGTTGATCCACTGCTCGGCGCGCTCCTGCGCCTGCGCGTACGTGACCACCCCGCTCACCCCTCCACCGGCACGGCGAACGCGAAGCCGCCCTCCACCATCAGGCCCGCCACCGTCTCCAGCTCCGGGGGATTGCCCACCAGCCGCAGCAGGAAGGCGTCGAAGTCCTCACCGCAGGGCAGCATCAGATACTCCACCCGCTCCCCCACCGTCCAGCCGTCGCGGTCCCGCGCGTCGTCGTACGCGCAGAACCACACCGAGCCCACCGCCTCGCCCTTCACCTTTACCGCCAGCACGCCGCCCTGCACGAAGGCCACCCCCAGGAAGTCCTTCGTGAAGTGGTCCCGCAGGCACTTGTTGACATACACCAGGTCGTTGACCGCGGCCTCGTCGCGGATGGTGAAGAACGGCTGGTCCACCAGCAGACCGAGCTGCGGGTCCAGCGCCACGCCCACCGGCGCGCAGCCGCCCGCCGCCTTCAGGAACGACCGGTACGCCTCCGGCAGCCGGAACCCCAGGTCCTCCTCCACCCCGGCCACCTGCTCCTCGGAGACCGCCAGCCCCCGCCGCGGCAGCCCGAAGTGCACCGGGCGGGTGTCCTGCAACGGGCGGGTGCCGCGCTTGTCCTGGTCCACCTCCGCCGTCGCCAGGCCCGCGTGGTGCCGCAGCAGCGCCTTCACCTCGGCCGGGACCAGCTCCATGCGGCGCGTGCCCGCCACGTGATGCCACGTCCAGCCGTGCGGGGTCGCCACCGAAGGCGCGCCCTGCCACAGCTCGTGGCCCGCCGCGTGCAGCGCCGCGTTCGCCGAGACGAAGTCCGTCAGCCGCAGCTCGTCCACGCCGAAACCCTCCGGAGGCTCGGCGATCTCGGCGGCCGCGCGCGCGTACGGCGCGAAGTCCGGGTAGCCGCGCTCGTCCACCCGCACCCCTCTGGGGTGGCGGGCGGCGCGCACCGGGTCCGGAAAGTGCACGACCTGACCCGCGTAGGCCGCGTTCGGCGGCGCGACCTGCTGCCCGAGCCGACCTGTCGTCATGGCGGATGCCCCCTGCTGCTGCTGGCTGCTACGACACAGACTATGCGGTGGGTGCGACACCAGTCCCGCGCCCGCCCGCCTTACGCCCCGGCCCCGGCCCCGCCCGCCCGCCGCAGGACCCCCGCCTGCCTCCCCCGCACGCCCGCCCCGCGACCGCCGACCGCTCCCCGGCCCCTCCTGGCGTTCCGCTCATCCGTCCGCTTCCCGCCCCTTCCCGCCCCGCGACCGGGCTGGGACCCTTGTGCGGCCCGGCCCTCGGACGGGTGGACAAATGCCGCCCCCGCTTCCGCATCAGGTGCCCCATTTGGCAGGCTGGCCCCGCAACATGGGGATTGCCCAAGGAGGCAGGCACCACATGCACACCACGCGGCACAGCGACAGCGACGCCGGGCCGCCCGCGCCGGGCGACCCACGGCTCGTATGGAGCACCGGAGAGGGCGACACCGACCCGCCCCCGCTCCTGCACCGCCGCGAGGCCATCCTGCCCGCCGTCGCCGCCGCCCTGTGCGTCCGCGGCAAGACCCTCACCTGCACCGCGGGCAAGGCCGACGAACCCCCCGCGCTCCACCCTCTCGTCCAGGACTTCCTCGACACCCTCACCAGCGCCCAGCGCGAACGCTTCACCGGCCGCTGCCCCGAAGCCATCCTCCTCTCCCGCCACCTCACCGCCCTCGACACCGCCCGCGGCAAGCGCGCCACCCGCAAACCCCTCACCCACGGCCAGGCCCGCCGCTCCCTGAAGCAGGCGAAGATCACCGCGCGCCGGATACGCGAGGACGGCGACCCGCGGCACGGCAGCTACTCCCCGCCCTGCCGCTCCTGCGCCGCCCTGCTGGCCCACTTCGGCGTACGGACCGTCGACCTGGCCGCGACCCAGGAGTGACATGCGCGCAACACGCACCTCGCCCGCCTCGCCCGTACAGCGCGCACCGGCGCCGCGACCCGCCGCCGAAGCACCCGAACGCCCGCGGCCCGCACCCGCCCACACCCGCCCGCCGGGGAGCACCCCCGCCGAGCCCGACACCCCCACCACACCCATGAACACCCCACGCTTCCCCGCCGCCGTCGACGCCGTGCTGCGCGAAGCCGGCTGGCAGCCCGACCGCTGGGACATCAAACAGGCCGAAGCCTGGGCCGACACGCTGCGCGCCCACACCTCCCCGGCCGGACACCGGCACGCCGTCTTCCCCGCCGCCGTCGAAGCCTGGGCCGAATTCGGCGGACTGTGCCTGCGGCCCCCCGCCGCCGGCCGGCACATCGCCCCCGCGCCCGTCCTCCTCGACCCCCTGCACGGCCTGCACCTCGCCCGCACCCTCGGCGACCTCGGCCGCGCTCTGGGCACCGAGGTCTGCCCACTGGGCGAGGAAGCCGACGGACAGGGCCTGCTCACCATCGACGCCGAAGGCCGGGTCTACAGCCTCGACCACACCGGCGACTGGTACCTCGGCCGGGACATCGACACGGCCCTCGTCACCCTCGTCACCGGCACCCAGCCGCGCCGCCTGTCCCGCCACACCGCCACCGGATAACGGGCCGCCCCGCCGCCCGTACCCGCCGACCCACCCCTCCCGCGCGTACGGACCGGACCGTGCGCGGGAGCCCTACCGGGCCGATCAGCCACCCCTTCCGCGCGTACGGACCGGACCACCGACGCGCCGACGCCCGCGGCCCCGCCCCCCGGCAACCCGGCACCCGCCCGGCACACCAGCAGCCCCGGACCGCATCACGCAGCCCCCGCCGGCGCGCCTCACCCGGACCGCAGCCGCTTGGCCATCACCCGCTCCCTGCGCCCGTCGGGCATCAGGTCACCGGGCCGACCCGTGTCCTCGAAACCATGCCGCCGGTACAACGCGATCGCGTGCCCGTTCCCCGGCGCCACCGCCAGCTCCAGCACCTCCGCCCGCGCCGCCGCCCACCGCTCCACCGCCCGTACCAGGTGATCCCCCACCCCACGCCCCCGCGCCTCCCCGCGCACCCACAGGGAGACCAGCTCCACCACCCCCTCGCGCGCGCCCGGCACGCCCCCCGCCATCCCGACCGGCCTCCCGTCCAGCACCGCCAGCAGGCTGCACGAACCGGGAACGCCCAGCCGGGCGCGCCACCGCTCCTCCCGGTCGCCGTCCCCCTGCCAGTCCGCCAGCCGCGACCCGAAGGCATACGGGGCCTCGGCCAGCGCCGCCAGCCTCAGCTCACGCCACCACGGCCAGTCGTCCACCGTCAGCACCCACGACTCGATCACGCCAGGAGGCTGTCCCACGACGGCACCCCAGGCAACCGGATAACCGGGGAGCCGAGGGCCGGGTGGCCGGGGAGCCGAGGGCCGGACAAGGCGCCGCACCCCGCGAGCCCCGGGCCCTCAGCCGGTCCCGGCCCGGTCCCCGNGCGAGCCCCGGGCCCTCAGCCGGTCCCGGCCCGGTCCCCGCTGGCCGCACGCTCCTGCGCCCGCCCCGCCTCCGCACCCCCGCCGGAACCCCCGCCCGCGCTCTCCGCCGCCCCGCCCGTACCCCCGGCCGGCTCCGCACGCCCCGCCGCGCCCGCCGAACCGGCCGCACCACCGGCCCCGGCGCCGTCCGCGGAACCGTCCGCGGCACCCTCCTCCGCCCGGTCCGGAATCACCGCCGACACCCGGAACCCGCCCGCCGCCGTCACCCCCGACACGAACCCCCCGCCCAGCGTCGTCACCCGCTCCCGCATCCCCACCAGGCCATTGCCCCCGCTGGGCAGGCCCGCGTCCGCCGCGCCGCCCTCCGACGGGCCGTTCTCCACCAGCACCGCCACCTCCGCCCCCCGGTACGCCAGCCGCACCCGGGCCCAGGCGCCCGGCGCGTGCTTGTGCACGTTGGTCAGCGCCTCCTGCACCACCCGGTACGCCGCCCGCTCCACCCGCGGCGCGTACGGCCGCGCCTCCCCCTCCACCGACAGCTCCACCGCCATGCCCGCCGCCCGCGACTGCCCGACCAGGGACTCCAGCTCCCCCAGCGACGGCCCGCCCGCCGCCTCCGCCGCCCCGGTCCCGCCCGCCGCCGCCGACGCGGCCGCCGCCACCACGGCCAGCGGCACCGGCTCCCGCGCCGCCGCCCCGCGGGCCTCCCCGGCGCCGCCCTCCCCCGGACCCGGCTCCGACCGCAGCACGCCCAGCATCTGCCGCAACTCCGTCAGCGCCTGCCGCCCCATGTCGCCGACCAGCGCCGCGTTCCGCGACGCCTTCTCCGGATCCTTCACCGCCACCGCCTGCAACGCCGCGGCGTGCACCACCATCAGACTCACCCGGTGCGCCACCACGTCGTGCATCTCCCGGGCGATCCGCCTGCGCTCCTCGCCGCGCGCCCACTCGGCCCGCTCCTCCGCGCGCTCCGCGAGCAGCGACAGCTCCCGCTCCAGGCCGTCGGCCCGCTCCCGCAGGCTCTCCACCAGCCGCCGCCTCGCCCCCACGTACAGGCCCAGCAGCACCGGAGGCGCGGTCACACCGAGCGCCGTCAGCACCGACAGGACCGGGATCACCCAGAACGGCGGGTCCCACTCGTCCTCGGCCACGGCCTGGTGGAACCGCACCAGCAGAATGATCAGAGCCGCCAGGCCGGACATCCCGGCGAGCACCGCCGTGATCCGGCGCGGCAGCTCGGACGCGGCGAGGCTGTACAGCCCCACCACCCCCAGCAGCAACCCCATCTCGGCGGGCGTGACCGCTATGGCGACCAGCACCACCACGATCGGCCACCGCCGCCGCACCAGCAGCGTCGCCCCGACCACGGCGCCGAACAGCACGCCCAGCGCGGTCGGTATGTGGGCCTGACCGGAGAAGTCCACCCCCTCGGCGGCGCACTCCGCCGCCGACACCGCCGCGAGCGACACGTCGAGCACCATCGCCCGGCGCCGCGCCCACCACCACGGTCCACCGGGTCCGCGGCCCGCGCCCGCTGCCCGGGCAGCCCCCGTCCCACTCATGGTGACCAGACTACGGCCGGACACCGACACTTCCACGGCGGCGCGACAGCACGGAAACGGGATCCGAGGAGGGCGAGACAGGCATTCTTCACCTGAAATAAGGAATTGGGCCTATGGTCCCACCGAACGGGGCCCGGCCCGGCCGACACTGGCCCCATGGTCCAGGCGAAGCCCGAACTGAAGGCACGCGCGCGCGAGTTACGGCGCGCCGGAAAGACCTACGACGAGATCGTGACCGAGCTGGGCGTCTCGAAGAGCTCGGTGTCGCCGTGGGTGAGAGACCTCCCGAAACCCCCGACCCCGCCCGCGCGGCTGCGCCGCATGATCGAGGCCCGCTGGGCTCCGCACCGCCGCGCCACCGCGCTCCGGCGGCTGGAGACGAAGCTGGCGGCGGCCCGGGAGATCGGCCGGATGACCGACCGGGAGCTGTTCCTGGTGGGGGTGGGGCTGTACTGGGCGGAGGGGACCAAGAGCAGGCCCTACCGGCCGAAGGAGCGCGTCGCCTTCATCAACAGCGACCCGGAGATGATCCAGGTCTACCTCGCCTGGCTCTCCCTGCTGGGCGTGGCCGCCGACCGGCTGCGGTTCTACGTGATGATCCACGAGTCCGCCGACGTGGGCGCGGCGGAGCGCTACTGGGCGGATCTGACCGGCATGGACGCCGCGGCCTTCGGCAAGACGACCCTGAAGAGGCATAACCCGAAGACCGTCCGGAAGAACGTGGGCGAGGATTACCACGGGTGCCTGGTGGTTCACGTCCTCGACGGCGCCGACTTGTACCGTCGCATCGAGGGCTGGTGGTACGGCATAGTAGTGGGGGCCAAGTCGACGGTCTGACCGACTGTCCGATTTGGGAAATTTACTATCCGCTGTGGTGTAATTGGCAACACTGGTCACTTTGGATGACTTATTCCAGGTTCGAGTCCTGGCAGCGGAGCCTCGAAGCCGGCCCTCCGGCCGTGCGGGCCCCCGCCCGCGTACAACGTTTCTCCCGCAAAACAGCCCGGTATCCTGCGGGTGTCCACCCCACGAAGCCGAGCCCGAAGGGCACATCCGTGAGCGTCACACGCCCGGCAGCCGTCGTCGTCCTCGCAGCGGGTGAGGGCACCCGCATGAAGTCGGCGACACCCAAGGTCCTGCACGCGATCTGCGGCCGCTCCCTCGTCGGCCACGTGATCGCCGCCTCCCGCGAACTGTCGCCCGAGCACCTGGTGGTGGTCGTGGGCCACGCCCGCGAGCAGGTCTCCGCGCACCTCGCCGAGCTGGACCCGGACCTGGTCGTCGCCGTGCAGCACGAGCGCCGGGGCACCGGGCACGCCGTACGGGCCGGGCTGGACGAGCTGTCCCGGCGCGGGGCCGCGCTGGACGGGACCGTGGTGGTCGTCTGCGGCGACACCCCGCTGCTGACCGGGCAGACCCTCGCCGACCTCGCCGGGGCGCACGCCGCCGACGGCAACGCGGTGACCGTCCTGACCGCGCGCGTCCCGGACGCGACCGGGTACGGGCGGATCGTGCGCGACGGCGCCACCGGGGCCGTCACCGCGATCGTGGAGCACAAGGACGCCACCGACGCGCAGCGGGCTGTCCGGGAGATCAACTCCGGGGTGTTCGCGTTCGACGCGCGGCTGCTGGCGGACGCGCTGGGCAAGGTGCGCGCCGACAACAGCCAGGGCGAGGAGTACCTGACCGACGTGCTCGGCATCCTGCGGGAGGCCGGGCACCGGGTGGGGGCCACGGTGGCCGGGGACCACCAGGAGATCGTCGGCATCAACGACCGGGTGCAGCTGGCGCAGGCCCGCGCGCTGCTGAACGCCAGACTGCTGCGGCGGGCCATGCTGGCCGGCGCGACCGTGGTCGACCCGGCGTCGACCTGGGTGGACGCGGCAGTCACCTTCGAGCCGGACTGCGTGATCCACCCCGGCACGCAGCTGCTGGGCGCCACGCACGTCGCCGCGGACGCCGAGGTGGGGCCGCACTCGCGGCTGACGGACACCGCGGTGGGCGCGGGGGCCACGGTGAGCTTCACGGTCGCCGAGGGCGCGCGGATCGGCGCGGGGGCGAGCGTGGGTCCGTACGCGTACCTGCGGCCGGGCACCCGGCTGGGCGAGCGGGCGAAGGCGGGTACGTACGTGGAGATGAAGAACGCCGAGGTGGGCGAGGGCACGAAGGTGCCGCACCTGAGTTACGTGGGGGACGCGACCATCGGCGCGTACACGAACATCGGGGCGGCGAGCGTCTTCGTCAATTACGACGGCGTACACAAGCACCACACGACCATCGGCAGTCACTGCCGGACAGGAGCGGACAACATGCTGGTCGCTCCAGTCACTATCGGTGACGGTGCCTATACCGCGGCGGGGTCTGTTATTACCAGGGACGTACCCGCGGGTTCACTTGCCGTTGCCCGGGGGCAACAGCGCAACATCGAGGGGTGGGTGGCCCGCAAGCGGCCCGGGAGCGCGGCGGCGCAGGCCGCGGCGCGTGCCGCCGACGAGGCGGCGCGGGCGGACGGGGCCGGGCGCGGCGCGGAGGGTGAGGGCGGGGAGCGGTGACCCTGCGTGCACTCGTGCGCCGTGCGGGGCGTACCGTGAGAAGCGCACTCAAAGTGACATTCAAGGAGACTGTGCTGTGACCGGGATCAAGACGACCGGCGAGAAGAAGCTGATGCTCTTCTCCGGCCGCGCCCACCCCGAGCTGGCCGAGGAGGTCGCCCACCAGCTGGGCGTCAGCTTGGTCCCGACGAAGGCCTTCGACTTCGCCAACGGCGAGATCTACGTGCGCTTCGAGGAGTCGGCGCGCGGGGCCGACTGCTTCCTGATCCAGAGTCACACGACTCCGATCAACAAGTGGATCATGGAGCAGCTCGTCATGCTGGACGCGCTGAAACGTGCCTCCGCCCGCAGCGTGACCGTGATCGTCCCGTTCTACGGGTACGCGCGCCAGGACAAGAAGCACCGCGGCCGGGAGCCGATCTCGGCGCGGCTGATCGCGGACCTGTTCAAGTGC
This sequence comes from Streptomyces sp. B1866, assembly GCF_031932565.1. Taxonomy (NCBI): domain Bacteria; kingdom Bacillati; phylum Actinomycetota; class Actinomycetes; order Kitasatosporales; family Streptomycetaceae; genus Streptomyces; species Streptomyces sp. B1866. The sequence continues at coordinate 15,795 of NZ_JAVSCF010000076.1, read as the reverse complement.
GCGGGTGCGGACCGGATCGTCACGATCGACCTGCACACCGACCAGATCATGGGCTTCTTCGACGGCCCGGTGGACCACCTGTTCGCGCTGCCGGTGCTGGCGGACTACGTGGCCGGGCAGGTGGACCGGACGAAGCTGACGGTGGTCTCGCCGGACGCGGGCCGGGTGCGGGTGGCGGACCGGTGGTGCGACCGGCTGGGCGCGCCGCTGGCGATCGTGCACAAGCGGCGGGATCCGGATGTGGCCAACCAGGTGACGGTGCACGAGGTGGTCGGCGACGTGCGCGGCCGGGTGTGCGTCCTGGTGGACGACATGATCGACACCGGTGGCACGATCTGCGCGGCGGCGGAGGCGCTGTTCGCCAACGGCGCGGAGGACGTGATCGTGGCGGCGACGCACGGGGTGCTGTCGGGCCCGGCCGCGGACCGGCTGAAGAACTCGGAGGTCAGCGAGTTCATCTTCACCAACACGCTGCCGACGCCGGGTGAGATGGAGCTGGACAAGGTGACGGTGCTGTCGATGGCGCCGACGATCGCGCGGGCGGTGCGGGAGGTCTTCGAGGACGGCTCGGTGACGAGTCTGTTCGACGAGCAGGCCTGAGGCCTCTGGCCGGGGCCGGTCGGTCTGGCCGGCCCTGGCTGCTCCGGCTGCCTTGTCGGTTTGGGTGGTCTCGGCTGGGCCGGTCGGTCTCGGTTGTTCCGGCTTCCCCGGTCGGCTTGGTCGGTTTCAGCTGCTCCGGTCGGGCCCGGCCCCCCGGTCGGGCCCGGCTCGCTCCGTCGGGGCGGCCGATTGGGCCGGTGCGCGCGGGCTGGGTAGAATCGCCTGGTTGCTCGGCGAGGGAGGCCGCGTTCACGCGCGGCTGGTCCGTTATCGACGCGCACCGCGCTGTCCTGGCATGGGGCGTGGCGTCGTGGCTGGGTGACGGCCACAGGAAATCCACCCATCGCGAGGAGTGCAAGGTCATGGCCGAGGTGAAGATCTCCGCGGAGCCCCGTACGGAGTTCGGCAAGGGCGCCGCCCGTCGTATCCGCCGCGCCGACAAGGTGCCGGGCGTCGTCTACGGGCACGGCACGGAGCCGGTCCACGTGGCCCTGCCGGGTCACGACCTGATGCTGGCGCTGAAGACGCCGAACGTGCTGATCGGACTGGACGTCGAGGGCCGCCGCGAGCTGGTGATCCCCAAGGCCGTGCAGCGGGACCCGCTGAAGGGCTTCCTGGAGCACGTGGACCTGCTGGTCGTCAAGCGCGGCGAGAAGGTCACCGTGGAGGTGCCGGTGCACACCGAGGGCGAGCTGGCGCCGGGCGGGAACCTGCTGGAGCACGTGCTGAACGCGCTGCCGGTCGAGGCCGAGGCCACGCACATCCCGGAGTCGGTGACGGTGTCGGTCGAGGGCCTGAACGCGGGACACTCGGTGCTGGCGCGGGACATCACGCTGCCGTCGGGCACGTCGCTGGCGGTCGAGGAGGACGCGGTGGTGCTCCAGGTGGTGGCGGCGCAGGCCGAGGCCGCGCCGGAGGAGGGCGGCGAGGGCGAGGGCGAGGCCTGACGTAGGCTCGCCCCGGCCCGGGTGTGTACTGGCCCTGGCCCGTGTGCGTGCCGGCCGAGGCCGCGTGCGTACTGGCCGGGGCCCGTGTGCGTGCTGTCGGTGCCCCCGCGCTCTTTCGGGCTCGGGGGCACCGGGCTGTGGTGGTCGTACGAGTCGTGAAGGAGGCCGGTGATGGCGGGTGACGCGAGCCCGTGGCTGGTGGTGGGGCTGGGCAACCCCGGGCCGGAGTACGCCCGCAACCGCCACAACGTCGGCTTCATGGTGGCCGACCTGCTGGCCGGGCGGATGGGGGCGCGGTTCAAGTCGCACCGGTCGCGGGCGCAGGTGGTGGAGGGTCGGCTGGGCCCGCCGGGGGATGCGGGGCGGCGCGTGGTGGTGGCCAAGCCGTCGTCGTTCATGAACCTGTCGGGGGGGCCGGTGGCGGCGCTCGTGGACTTCTACAAGGTGCCGCTGGAGCGGCTGGTGGTGGTCCACGACGAGCTGGACGTGGACTACGGGGTGCTGCGGCTGAAGGCGGGCGGCGGGGACAACGGGCACAACGGGCTGAAGTCGGTGACGAAGGCGCTGGGTGCGGGGTACTGCCGGGTTCGGTTCGGGATCGGGCGCCCGCCGGGACGGATGGATGTGGCGGCGTTCGTGCTGAAGGACTTCTCGGCGGCGGAGCGCAAGGAGCTGGACTACTTCGTGGACCGGGCGGCGGATGCGGTGGAGGCGCTGGTCCTGGGGGGTCTGGAGCGGGCCCAGAACGCGTATCACGCGTAGCGTCCGCCGCATGGTGCGGGTGCTGGTGGGCGGGCGGGGCCGGGGGCTCCGGGGCGGGGTCCTGGACTCGGATATTTTCGCATTTCGGCGGCCTGAACTCGGGCGTTGAGCGGCCCAGAACCCGCCGCCCAAATACCAAAATATACGGTCACGTCCAGGACCCTGCCCCTGCGCCCCCGGCCCCTCCCGTCTCGTCGCCGGCTCTCCCCCGGCGCCCCTTTCCCCCGCTTCGGGCCGGGATCTTTCCCGTCTCGTCGCCTCCCCGCACCCCGGTGAGCCTTCCGTCCGTCGCCGGCTCTCCCCCGGTGGGGGCTGCCCGGCCTGGCCCGTCTTCGGGCGCCCGGCGGTCGGCCGCTCTCCTCCCGGCCGGGGCTTCGCTGCCCGCTCTTCGGCCCCTCCGCCGTCAGCGGCTCTCCCCGGTGGGGGCTCCGCTGCCGCCGTCGGCGGCCCCCCGGTGGGGACCGGCGGACCGGGGTCCGGCCGTCCGGCGGGCGGAGCCGGGGCCCCGCCCCGGGCCGGGGCGGGCGCCGACCGCGCAGGTCACCCCGTGTTGCGCATGCCCGCCGCCACGCCGTTGACCGTCAGCAGCAGGGCGCGGGCGAGCAGCGGGTCCGGGTCCTCGCCGTGTTCGCGGGCGGTGCGCTGGCGGTGCAGGAGGGCGACCTGGAGGTAGGAGATGGGGTCGAGGTAGGCGTCGCGGATACGGAAGGTCTGCTTCAGGACGGGGTTGAAGTCCAGCAGCTCGGCCTCGCCGGTGACCCGCAGGACCTCCTCGACGGTGCGCTCGTACTCGTCCCGGATGACGTCGAAGACGTGCCGCAGCTCCTCGGGGACGAGGGTGTCGACGTAGTGCCGGGCGATGCGCAGGTCGGTCTTGCCGAGGGTCATCTCGACGTTGGCGAGGAAGTTGCGGAAGAAGTGCCAGTGCTGGTGCATCTCGTCCAGGACGGTGCTCAGGCCGACCTCGCGGGCGGCGCGCAGGCCGGAGCCGACGCCGAACCAGCCGGGGACGATCTGCCGGGACTGGGTCCAGCCGAAGACCCAGGGGATGGCGCGCAGCCCGTCGAGGCCGGCGCCGGAGTCGGGGCGGCGGGAGGGGCGGGAGCCGAGGTGCAGTTCGGCGAGCTGGTCGACGGGGGTGGAGGCGAAGAAGTAGGCGGGCAGGTCGGGGTCGTCCACGAGGGCGCGGTAGGCGGCGTGGGCGGCCTCGGAGACGGTGTCCATGGCCGCGTCCCAGCGGGCGAGGGCCTCGGTGGACTGGCGGGGGGCGGTGTGCAGGGCGGAGGCCTGGAGGGTGGCGGAGACGGCCAGCTCCAGGTTCTCGCGGGCGAGGTCGGCGAGCAGGTACTTGTCGGAGATGACCTCGCCCTGCTCGGTGACCTTGATCTCGCCTTCGAGGGTGCCCCAGGGCTGGGCGAGGATGGCGTCGTGGGCGGGGCCGCCGCCGCGGCCGACGGTGCCGCCGCGGCCGTGGAAGAGGCGCAGCCGTACGCCGTGCCGGTGGGCGACGTCGCGCAGCCGGCGCTGGGCGCGGTGGATCTCCCACTGGGAGGTGGTGATGCCGCCGAACTTTGACGAGTCGCTGTAGCCGAGCATGACCTCCTGCACGTCGCCGCGCAGGGCGACCAGGCGGCGGTAGGAGGGGTCGGCGAGCATCTCGTCCAGCAGCCGGTCGGCGACCTTCAGCTCGTCGGGGGTCTCCAGCAGGGGGACGATGCCGATCTTGGCCCAGCCGGCGTGCAGGTCGACGAGGCCGGCCTCGCGGGCGAGGACGGCGGCGGCGAAGACGTCGTCGGAGCCCTGGCACATGGAGATGATGTAGGACTCGACGACATCGGGGCCGAAGCGCTCGAAGGCCTCGCGAACGGTGTGGAAGACGCCGAGGGTGCGGGCTCCGGCGGGGTCGAGGGGCGCCGGGCTGGGGGCCAGGGGGCGGCGGGAGCGCAGTTCCTTGGCGAGGAGCCGGCGGCGGTAGTCGCGGGGCATGTCGGCGTACCGCCAGGATTCCTCGCCGAGGCGGTCGAAGAGCTGGCCGAGGGCGTGGTGGTGGGCGTGGGCGTGTTCGCGCACGTCCATGGTGGCCAGTTGGAGGCCGAAGGCGGCCAGGACCCGCAGGGCGCGCTCGACGCGGCCGTCGGCGATGAGCTGGCCGCGGTTGGCGCGCAGCGAGTCCTGGACGAGGGTCAGGTCGGCGAGGAGTTCGGCGGTGCCGAGGTAGTCGCGGCCGGGCTGGTGGGGCAGGCCGGCGGTGATGCGCGCCCGGGTGTTGACGAGCTTCTGGCGTACGCAGGTGGCCTTGAGGCGGTAGGGCTCTTCGGCGTTGAGGCGCTTGTAGCGGGGGCTGATCTCGGGCAGCAGCTCCAGGTCGCGCTGGAGGGAGGCGAGCACGTCCTCGGTGGCGCCGCAGTTGCGGATGGAGTTGGACAGGGCGGCGCGCAGGTCGTCGGCGAGGGCGATGGCGTCGTTGATGCCGTGCTCGTGCTGGAGGGTGAGGACTTCCCAGGTGACCTCGGGGGTGACGTTGGGGTTGCCGTCGCGGTCGCCGCCGATCCAGGTGCCGAAGGTGAGCGGGCGGGTGCCGGCGGGCAGGGTGACGCCGACCCGGTCGAGTTCGGCGGCGAGGTCTTCGAGGACGTCCCCCACCACGCCGGCGTGCAGCTCGTCGAGGTAGTAGATGGCGTTGCGGGCCTCGTCGGCGGGCTCGGGGCGGGCGACGCGCAGCTCGTCGGTCTGCCACAGCAGGTCGATGTTCTCGGCGAGGCGGGGGGCGAGGCGGCGCTCGTCGCCGCCGGTGCCGAGGCCGTCGAGGAGGGCGGCGATGCGGCGCAGCTTGTTCAGCACGCTGCGGCGGGCGGCCTCGGTGGGGTGGGCGGTGAAGACGGGGCGGACGGCCAGGTGGGCGGCGGTCTGCCGCAGGTGCGCGGGGTCGGCGTCCTTGAGCTGGTCGGCGGTGCGGGCGAGGATGCCGCCGTCGGCGGCGCGGCGGGCGCGCAGCTCGCGGCCGCGGTGCACCTGCTCGGTGATGTTCGCCAGGTGGAAGTAGGTGGAGAAGGCGCGCACCAGCTTGGTGGCGGTGGGCAGGTCGGTGCGGCCGAGGAGTTCGGCGGCGGCCTCGCCGTCGGTGCGGGTGAGGCGGCGGACCCGCTCGACGAGGTCGAGGAGCTCGGGCCCCTCCTGCCGGACGAGGGTGGCGCCGAGGAGGTCGCCGAGGCGGCGGATGTCGGCCCGCAGGGCGGCGGTCCGCAGGGCTTCGGCATCGGACGAGCGGGGGTGGTCGGGGGTGAGGCGGGTGTTGTCGGCACTGCTCACAGGTGCGGGCTCCTTGCAGTGGTGGCAATCTCGGCAACGTGCGGACCTCATCGTCCGGCTCACTCCAGGATAGGCGGCACGCCCCCGCCGTTATCCACAGCGCTATTGCCCTGCTTCCCGGCCCTGCCATACTTACGACGCCGTAGGTTACGGAACCGTAGCCCTGCCCCCGAGCCCCACGAGGGATTTCATGACTGCAAGCCCCGACGTGATCGACGACGCGCCGAAGGCCCAGGAGACACCGCTTCCCTACGCCACGCTCGGCGGGGACAACAAGCGCTCCATTGAGCAGATCACTCTGCTGCTGTTCATCATGGTGCCGTTCGCGGCGCTGGCCGCCGCCATCCCGCTCGCGTGGGGCTGGGGGGTGACCTGGCTGGACCTGACGCTGATGGTGGTGATGTATTTCGTAGGCTGCCACGGCATCACCATCGGTTTCCACCGGTATTTCACGCACGGCTCGTTCAAGGCCAAGCGGCCGCTGCGGATCGCGCTGGCGATCGCGGGGTCGCTGGCGGTGGAGGGCCCGCTGGTGCGCTGGGTGGCGGACCACCGCAGGCACCACAAGTTCTCCGACGCCGAGGGCGACCCGCACTCCCCGTGGCGGTACGGGGAGAGCGTCCCGGCCCTGCTGAAGGGCCTGTGGTGGGCGCACATCGGGTGGCTGTTCGACGAGGAGCAGACGCCGCAGCACAAGTACGCGCCCGACCTGGTCAAGGATCCCGCGATCCGGATGATCTCCCGCCAGTTCGTCCTGTGGACGATCGTGTCCCTGGCGTTCCCGGCGGTGGTCGGCGGCCTGGTGACGTGGTCGTGGCAGGGCGCGGCGAGCGCCTTCTTCTGGGGGTCGCTCGTTAGGGTGGCGCTGCTGCACCACGTGACGTGGTCGATCAACTCGATCTGCCACGCGGTCGGCAGGCGTCCGTTCAAGTCCCGGGACCGCTCGGGGAACGTGTGGTGGCTGGCGGTGCTCTCCTGCGGGGAGTCGTGGCACAACCTGCACCACGCCGACCCGACCTCGGCGCGGCACGGCGTGCTGCGCGGCCAGGTGGACTCCAGTGCCCGCCTGATCCGCTGGTTCGAGAAGGCCGGCTGGGCGTATGACGTGCGCTGGCCGAACCAGTCCCGTATCGACGCCCGCCGCAAGGAGGGCGGGGCGCCGGAGGAGGCCGTCGCCGAGGAGGCCGCCCGGGCGGCGTGATGGAGCCGGGGGCGGACGGCGGCGGGCGGAGAGCCCTGGCATCGGGGTCCGGGCGCGCAGGGCGCGGCCACCGGGTGCGGATGTCGGGCAAGGAGCGCCGCGAGCAGCTGCTGGACGTGGGCCGGGCGCTGTTCGCCCAGCGGGGGTTCGAGGGCACGTCGGTGGAGGAGATCGCGGCGCGGGCCGGGGTCTCCAAGCCGGTGGTCTACGAGCACTTCGGCGGCAAGGAGGGGCTGTACGCGGTGGTGGTCGACCGGGAGATGCGCCAGCTGCTGGACATGGTGACCGGCGCGCTGACCGCGGGCCATCCGCGGGAGCTGCTGGAGCAGGCGGCGTTCGTGCTGCTGGACTACATCGAGCACTACACCGACGGGTTCCGGATACTGGTGCGCGACTCCCCGGTGGCGCAGTCGACGGGCACCTTCGCGTCGCTGATCAGCGACATCGCCACGCAGGTGGAGGACATCCTGGGGCTGGAGTTCAAGGCCCGGGGGTTCGACCCGAAGCTGGCCCCGCTGTACGCGCAGGCGCTGGTGGGGATGGTGGCGCTGACCGGCCAGTGGTGGCTGGACGTGCGCCGTCCGAAGAAGGCGGAGGTGGCGGCGCACCTGGTGAACCTGGCGTGGAACGGCCTGGAGGGTCTGGAGCCGAAGCCGCGCCTGGTGGGCCACCGCCGCAGTTAGGGCGTCACGCGAGCGGCCCGGCACGGTCTTCGTGCCGGGCCGCCGTGCTGTCCGGCCCCGCGGGCGGGCTCGTTCGGCGGTACGCGGCCGTACGGGGCTCCCCCGCCCCTACGGGCGCCTCTCGCGCTCGTACGGGCCCGCCGCCCGCGTGGTGTCAGCCGGCCGGCTTCGTGGCCACGGCGAAGACGCGGCGGAAGGGGAAGACCGTGCCGTGGCGGCCGGGCGGGTAGGCGGCCCGCAGCAGGTCGCGGTATTCGGCGAGGAACGCCCGTTCGGCTTCGGGGTCGCCGGCGAGCGCGGTGAGCGCGGGCCGCAGCGCCGTGCCCTTGACCCAGTCGAGCACCGGGTCGGGCCCGGTGAGCAGCAGCAGGTAGGTGGTCTCCCACACGTCCGCCGCGCAGCCGAGGCCGGTGAGGCGGTCGAGGTAGTCGGCGGGGTCCAGGACGGCGGAGACGGCGGGTTGCGCGGGGACGCGGCCGCGCCAGCGCGGGGCGGCGCACAGGTCGGCGAGCAGCGCGTGGCTGGGCGCGGTGAAGTTCCCGGGGACCTGGAAGGCGAGCGTGCCGCCGGGCCGCAGCGCGTCCAGCCAGGTGCCGAAGCGGTCGGCGTGGCCGGGCACCCACTGGAGGGTGGCGTTGGACACGATCAGGTCGTACGGCCCGTCGGGGGTCCAGCTGAGGACGTCGGCCCGCTGGAAGCCGAGGCGGCCGCCGCCGGGGGTGGGTCCGGCGTGGGCCTCGGCCTCGCGCAGCATCTCCGGCGAGGTGTCCAGGCCGGTGACGTGGGCGGCGGGCCAGCGGTCGGCGAGCAGCGCGGTGAGGTGGCCGGGGCCGCAGCCGAGGTCGGCGACGCGGGGGCGGCCGGGTGCGCGGTCGGCGGGCGGGTCGGGGACGCGGGCCAGGAGGTCGTGGAAGGGGCGGGCGCGGACGTCGGCGTACCGCAGGTACTGGCCGGGGTCCCAGCGCGGCGCGGCGGACATGGTCATGGCGGCTCCCTGGCTGACGCGGTGGCGTGGCCGGCGGCGGGCCGCGGGGCCGCCGCCGGGGGTGCGGGCACGGGGTGCCCGGGTGGCGCGGTCGGGCACCGGGGCCGAGCCAACCATCAATTTATCTCGACGTCAAGAGACTTCACATCGACAGACCTACTACACTTCACGTCATGGAGGACGAGGTCGATCGGCTGGTCGCGGCGTGGCGCCGGGAGCGCCCTGACCTCGACGTCGAGCCGCTGGAGGTGCTCAGCCGGGTCAGCCGGCTGGCCCGCCACCTCGACCGGGCGCGGCGGCTGGCGTTCGCCGAGCACCAGCTGGAGCCGTGGGAGTTCGACGTGCTGACCTCGCTGCGCCGGGCCGGCACCCCGTACCAGCTCTCGCCGGGCCAGCTGCTCACCCAGACGCTGGTCACCTCCGGCACGATGACCAACCGCATCGACAGGCTCGCCAAGAAGGGCCTGGTCGAGCGGCTGCCCGACCCCAGCGACCGGCGCGGGGTGCTGGTGCGGCTGACCGCCGAGGGCCGCGACCGCGCGGACGAGGCGCTGGCCGCGCTGCTGGTCCAGGAGCGCGCCATTCTGGAGGAGCTGTCCCGGGCGCAGCGCGGCGAGCTGGCCGCGCTGCTACGCCAGCTGACCGCCCCGTTCGACAACCTCCCCTAGGTCCGCCGGGCCGACCCCGGCGCGCCGGGCCAGGGCCACGGCGGCCAGCGTGGAGTGCACGCCGAGCTTGCCCAGCACGTTCTGCATGTGGGTGCGGACGGTGTGCGGGGACAGGAACAGCCGCTCGGCCACGGCCTTGCGCCCCAGGCCCGCCACCATGCAGCGCAGCACCTCGCGCTCGCGCGGGGTGAGGGACTCCACCAGACGCTGGCTCTCGGTGCGGTGCTTGCGGGTCGCGGTCAGCTCGCGCAGCACGCCGGTGAGCAGGGCGGGCGGCAGGTGCGTCTCGTCACGCAGCACGCCGCGCACCACCGACAGCAGGCGGGAGAGGGAGCAGTCCTTGGCGAGCCAGCCGGAGGCGCCCGCCTGGAGCGCTGCCGCCGCGCGGCGCGGGTCGTCACGGGCGGCGAGCACCACGGCCCGCACGCCCGCCTGCGCGGTGCGGACCGCGCCGACCAGCGTCACACCGTCCACCGCGCGGCCCTCGGGCGTGCGGACCTCGCCGCGCGGGTCGCCGCCGCGGGCCTGCGGCGCGGCCTCCCGGGCGGCCGGCTGCCGGGGGACGCCCTCGGGCGCGCCCGCGCCGAGGTCCGCGTCGACCAGCATCACGTCGTAGCGGCGGCCCTCCGCCGCCCCGCGCTCCAGGCAGCGCAGCGCGGCGGAGCCGTTGCCCGCCACCGCCACGTCCACGTCCTGCTCCGACGCCAGGGCCGCGGCGAGCGACTCGGCGAAAATGCGGTGGTCGTCGACCACGAGTACGCGAATACGTCCCACGAAACCCCCCAAATCGATGGAGAACACCACCGGCAGCGCCCCAGCGACGCCTGGCGCGGGTCCCGCACTCCGCACGGCGGCGGCCGTACGGTCCTCGCTCCCCGCCCCGGGCGCCGACCACTGCCCTGTGTCCGCCCCCTGAACGGCGCCGGCCCCCACCGACGCTCTGCCCAGCGTACGGCCGGTGCCCGGCGGCGCCGGGCGAAACGGCGAAACTGCCCCGCGCTCCTGCTTAAGGTAAGGATCGTGTTCCGTATCGAGGAAGAAACCAACCAAGAACGGCGGAATATGATCGAGGAGCGGCTGGAGGACTACAACACCTCCCGTTCCGCGGTCATGCACGCCATGCGCGGAGAGCCCGCCGACGACGAGCGCCCCGTGCACCTCTACGCCCACGCCGACGACGGCGCGCTGGCCGGGGGTCTGATCGGCCACGCCTGGGGCCACTGGCTGCACGTCGAGCTGTTGTGGGTCGACGAGCGGTGGCGCGGCAGCGGCCTGGGCAGCCGCCTGGTCGCGCGCGCCGAGGAGATAGCCCGCGACCGACTCGGCTGCGTGCACGCGCGCGTGGAGTCCTGGGGATTCCAGGCTCCCGCCTTCTACGAGAAGCTGGGCTACCGCCTGCTGTGCGTCATCCCGGACTACCCGCCGGGCGAGACCGACCACCTGCTGGTCAAGGAGCTGACCGCGCCGTAGCGAGGACCGCGCCGTAGCGAGGACCGCGGCGCGGCGAGGACCGCGGCGGGCCGCCCCGGGCCGGGCGTCCCCCTCCCGCGGGCCGGGCGGCCGGCCGGCGCCTGGGGCGTCGCCCGGGTCGCAGTGCGTCGGCCGGACGCGGCTCAGGCCGGGCGGCCCGGCTCAGGCCAGGCGGCGGGCGCCCGGCCCCGGCACCGCCGGGAAGACGCGCGGAGCGCGGTACCCGGCGGCGGCGAACGCCTCGCCCACCGCCCGCGCCACCGGCTCCGCCTTCCCGTCGTCCACCAGGACGATGGCCGAGCCGCCGAAGCCGCCGCCCGTCATCCGGGCCCCCAGCGCGCCCGCCGCGTTCGCCGCCTCGACCACCAGGTCCAGCTCCGGGCAGGAGATCTCGAAGTCGTCGCGGCACGAGGCGTGACCCGCCGTCAGCACCGGCCCGATGCCGCGGACGCCGGACGCGCCGGGCCCGGCGTCGGCGGCCGCGTCCAGCAGCGCGGCCACCTCCTCCACCCTGCGGTTCTCCGTGACCACGTGCCGCACCCGCCGCGCCACCCGCTCGCCCGCGCCGCCCGGGCCCGTCAGGCGCGCGAGCGCGTCGTCCAGCTCCTCGTACGCGACTTCGCGCAGCGCGCGCACGCCCAGCGCCCGCGCGCCCGCCTCGCAGGAGGCGCGCCGGTCGGCGTACGCGCCGTCGCCCAGCTCGTGTGTGACGCGCGTGTCGACCACCAGCAGCCGCAGACCGTGCGCCGCCAGGTCGAACGGCACCTGCCGCAGCGTCAGGTCCCGGGTGTCCAGGTGCAGGGCGTGGCCCTCGGCGCAGCAGGCGGCGGCGGTCTGGTCCATGATCCCGCAGGGCACGCCCACGAAGTCGTTCTCCGCGCGCCGGCACAGCCGGGCCAGCCCCAGCGGGTCGAGGCCAAGGCCGTACAGGTCGTTCAGCGCCGTGGCGGTGGCCACTTCCAGAGCGGCCGAGGAGGACAGGCCGGCGCCGGTGGGCACGGTGCTGTCGTAGTGCAGGTCGGCCCCGCCCACCGGCAGTCCGGCGGCGCGCAGCGCCCACACCACACCTGCCGGGTAGGCCGCCCAGCCGCCCCGGTCGCCGCCGGGCGCGGCCGGTGCCAGGTCGTCCACGCGCGGCGAGACCACGCCGCCGGCGGCGCCGCCGGAGCTGAGCCGCAGCAGCCCGTCCGCGCGCGGGGCGGCGGCGGCCAGGCAGGTGTGCGGCAGGGCGAGCGGCATGACGAAGCCGTCGTTGTAGTCGGTGTGCTCGCCGATCAGGTTGACCCGGCCGGGCGCGGCCCACACGCCCGCGGGCCCGGTCCCGAACACCTCCCGGAAGCGCGCGGCCGTGCGCCCGGGCCCGTGCCCCGCGCCGGGGCCCGCCCCGGCGGCGGGGTCCGCCCCGGAAGCAGGGGGCTGCGGGCCCGGGCGCACCGCGCTCACGCCCCGTCCCGCCGCTGGGCGAACTCCCACGCGTCCCGGATGATCCCGGCCAGGTCGGCGCGGCGCGGCGTCCAGCCGAGCCGCCGCCGGGCGCGCTCGGCGGCGGCGACCAGCACGGCCGGGTCGCCGCCGCGCCGGGGGGCGGCGGTCTCGGGGACGGGGTGGCCGGTGACCTGGCGGACGGTCTCGACGACCTGGCGGACGGAGAAGCCGTTGCCGTTGCCGAGGTTGCAGATCAGGTGCTCGCCGGCCGCCACCCGCCCGTCCAGCGCCGCGTCCAGCGCCAGCAGGTGGGCGTCGGCGAGGTCGGCGACGTGGATGTAGTCGCGCACGCAGGTACCGTCGGGCGTGGGGTAGTCGTCGCCGTAGACGGAGATCGCCGCCCGCCGGCCCTGGGCGACCTGGAGGACGAGCGGGATGAGGTGCGACTCGGGGTCGTGCCGCTCGCCGTACGGGCCGTAGGCGCCGGCGACGTTGAAGTACCGCAGGCTGACGGCGGCCAGGCCGTGCGCGGCGCACTCGCCGGTGATCATGTGGTCGACGGCGAGTTTCGTGGCGCCGTACGGGTTGGTGGGCGCGGTGGGGAAGTCCTCGGTGATGGGCGTGCCGGCCGGTTCGCCGTAGGTGGCGGCGGTGGAGGAGAACACCAGGGTGCGCACGCCCGCGTCGCGCATGGCGGCGAGCAGGTCGGTGGTGCCGCCCACGTTGTTCAGCCAGTACTTCTCCGGGTCGGCGACCGATTCGCCGACCTGCGAGCTGGCCGCGAAGTGCAGCACGGCGTCGTAGGAGGAGTCCAGCCACTTGGCGGCCTCCTGCACCCGGCCCTCGACGAACTCCGCGCCCTCCGGCACGCCGTCCCGGTGGCCGGTGGACAGGTCGTCCAGCACGGTCACCCGGTGGCCGGCCTGGAGCAGGTGGGCGGCCACCACTCCGCCCACGTACCCGGCACCGCCTGTGACCAGGTACTTCCTGTTGTGCGCAGCACTCACTGACTCGCTACCTCTCGCAGTCGCTGGGCCGCGGCCTCCGGCGGCACGTCGTTGACGAACACGTCCATGCCGGACTCGGAGCCCGCGAGGAACTTCAGCTTGCCCGAGGTCCGGCGGATCGTGAAAAGCTCCAGGTGGAGCGCGAAGTCCTGGCGGCCGTCGGCGCCGCGCGGCGCCTGGTGCCAGGCCGCGACGTACGGCGTGGGGCCGGCCGCGCCGGGGTCCGCGGTGAAGATCCGGTCGAAGCGCTTCAGCAGTTCCAGGTAGAGCTGTGGGAACTCGGTGCGCGCGGCGTCGCCGAGCGCGGTGAGGTCCGGGACCCGGCGCAGCGGGTAGAGGTGCACCTCGTACGGCCAGTGGGCGGCGTACGGCACGAAGGCCACCCAGTGCTCGCCCGCCAGCACCACCCGGCTGCCGTCGGCCCGCTCGTCGGCGACGACGGCGTCGAAGAGGTTGGCCCCGCCGGTCTCCGCCCGGTAGGCGCGCACCGACCGGAGCATCGTCTCGGTGCGCGGGGTGGTGAAGGGGTACGCGTAGATCTGGCCGTGCGGGTGGCCGAGGGTGACGCCGATCTCCTGGCCCCGGTTCTCGAAGCAGAAGACCTGCTCCACGCCGGGCAGCCGGGACAGCTCGGCCGTCCGGTCGGTCCACACGTCCAGCACCAGCGCTACCCGGTCGGGGGTCAGGTCGGCGAAGGAGGCGTCGTGGTCGGAGGTGAAGCACACCACCTCGCAGCGGCCGACGCCGCCGGCCAGGGACGGGAAGCGGTTCTCGAAGACCACGACGTCGTAGTCGGGGGCGGGGACCTCGCTGAGCCGCCCGTCGCGGGAGGGGCACAGGGGGCACTGGTCGGCGGGCGGGTGGTAGGTGCGCCCCTGGCGGTGGGAGGCGACGGCGACCGCGTCGCCGAGGAGGCGGTCGCGGCGGATCTCCGAGCGGGTCTCGGTCGGCGTGAGGGGCCGCCGGTCGGGGTGGTCGCGCGGCGTGCCGTCCCGCGCGTCGTAGTAGATCAGCTCGCGCCCGTCCGCGAGACGGGTGGACGTCTTCTTCACCCTGCCATCCCTCGACGTTCCCCAATCGAACACGATCAAACACAAGGAAGCACAAATCAACAGCTCCGGTCAAGACGCCCAGGGCCTTCAAACCGGTACAACCTGATACCGCTACGCCCCATTGGGAAAAAAGCGTGGTGGCCCAGCCGCGCCCACGCCGCCGCCGCAGTGATCGACCAGCACATCCGTCAGGCCCGACAGCGGAAGTCGAAGCCTCGCGCCCGCCGCGCCTAGCCGCGCCCAGACCGCCCCGCATCATCACAAAAAGCCCCGGGGGCACGTGGAAGACCACGTATCCCCGGGCGTTGAGTCGGCCCGCGCCCCTGCCATCGGGACAAGGGACGGGTGCACGGCCGGTGCTGGCAGACGCCGCACCCTCACGCGGACCGGTCACAGGGCCCGGCCAGGAGAATCCCCAGACTCCCGGCCGGGGCTTGGGTAGCCCGACCCGCCGCACCACCCCGGACAGGACGAAGACCGGTGGCACGAGCGGACCGGGCCGAGGGACGGACGCGCTGACCCGACCAGGACCGGCTCGGGGGATTCGCCGGAAGAGACCAGCGCCCCCGCCCCCGTCTGCAGGGGGGCGGCGGTACCCCCCGGGTGTGCAGGCAGCGGCGCCCGCCGCGTACGTCGGACAGCTTCAACCGCCGCGCCGCGCCGCACTCCAGGCACCGGCACGCCCACCCCTGCGACGCCCGTCCCGGATACGCCTCGATCGGCTCGAACCCCGCCTCACGCAGCTCCGCCTCCGCCTCAGCCGGAGTCACCGGAGGCGTATGCCGCCGGTCCCCCGTCCGGCCCCGGCGAGCAGGCTGCCGCGCCACCGGAACCGCCACGAACTCCGGCTCCCGCTCCCCGGGCGCGCCCGCGTCGCCCTGCACCAGGTGCGGCGGACCGCCCAGCCACGCGCCCAGGCTCCGGGCCGTCTTCCGGTGGCACCGGCACCCGTACCGGCCCCCCAGACACAGCGCGTGCGCCTCCACCACACCCCCCGGCCGCCGGGCCACCGCGCACTGATCAGACACCCACCCCCCGCCACCACCGGCCGGGGGCGCACCGGCCCCGATCACCCCCACCACCCCCGTATCCCAAACCACGACCTACCACCCGCCGACCCGCCAGGCGGGCACGGCTCGACCAGCGCGCACACTCCGCGCGCCCACTCCATGACTTCCGGCAGGGAAATCATGTGGTCCTCCTTATCTGGTCCGGCATGTGGTTGGTGGCCCCGCCCGCCCGTCGGGGGGAGTGAGCGGACGGGCAGACGGGGCCGGTGCGGGGTGCCGACGCGGAGCCACCACGCCGACACCCCAGGTCCCTCACCGCCGACGAGGGGCAGCGGCGCCGGTGCGCGGTCCCGGCCGCGCGACCACGGGCAGGCAGGACGGGAGCCCGAGCGGCGCTCGCTCGGCTCGCGGGCGCCCCGCCGAGGGACGACTGTGGGCTGCGCCTTCGGACCGGACGTCGGATTACGCGACGTACCCGCAAATAAGGCACCGGACCGCGCCGCGAGCGGTCGGCGCGAAGTCGGGGGGCAGTTCATCCGTGTTGTGCTGCGAGCAGATGGGGGGTTCCGGCCTCTTGGGTGTGTCCTTTTCCTTAAGCTCAGGCTCGGTCTTATTGCGCCGCTTGAACACGTTTTTACCTCTCTTCGCGGGTGGACAGGGGGCGCCGGGCAACGGT
>NZ_JAVSCF010000075.1:0-24602 GCF_031932565.1 Streptomyces sp. B1866 | reverse complement strand
GGCGCCCGGTGCGGGCTCGGCGCGGGCGGCGGGCGCGCCCCGTGGGCCGGCGAGGGCCGACGCCAGGGCGAGGGCCAGGGTCAGGACCGCCAGCACGCGCCCCGCCCGCCCCCGCCGGGCCGCGGCGACCGCGAAGACCGTGGGGGCCGCGAGGACCGTACGGAACATCCGGGGCGCGCGGCCCCCGTGAACGGCGCGGCCCCCGTACGCGGCGCGGACCCCGGGACCCCCGTGCCCCGCGCGCACCCCGGGCCTTTCGCGACCCGCGTGGACCCCGCGAGCCGCGTAAGCCTCGTGAACGGCGGGGCCTGATGCCCGCCGCCCGCCGACCGCGGGGACCGGGGAGCCCGCCGACACCCCCTGACCCGCCTGCCCCGAACCCGCCGCCGCATTGATCCGCATTCATGCCATTCTGGCCGCCGACGGCCACGGCTGCGTGCCGCCCAGCCCGCGCAACGCCGGGGAGTCCTCCACGCAGCGGCCCGTGCCCACCGCCACGCAGTCCAGCGGATCGTCCGCCACGAGCACCGGGATGTTCAGCTCGCGGCCGAGCCGGGCGTCGAGCCCGCGCAGCAGCGCGCCGCCGCCGGTCAGCACGATGCCGCGGTCCATGATGTCGCCGGCCAGCTCGGGCGGGGTCTCGTCGAGAGTGGTGCGGACCGCCTCGACGATGCCGGCCACCGGTTCGGCCAGCGCATACCGCACCTCGTCCGCCGACAGCTCCATCACCTTCGGCATGCCGCTGACCTGGTCGCGGCCGCGCACGACGCAGCGCTCGTCCGACGGCATACGGACGTCGGCGGAACCGGCCGAGTACGCGCCGCCGCCGGCAGGGCCCCGTTCGCCACCGTCGGCGGAACCCCGTTCGCCGCCGCCGAGCAGGGCCACGTCCGGCACGGTGCCGACGGGGGCCAGGGGCGCGGTCCCGCCCGCGGGCTCCTCCCGCCACGCGCCGGGCGAGGCGTTGGCCAGCGTGATCACCCCGGTGGAGGAGTCGGCGAGGGCGCTCGGCACGGCCGGGGGCGGCGGCTCGGCGACCGAGGCGGCGTCCGGCGCGGCCGATCCGATGCCCACCTTGATCTGCTCGGCGGTGCGCTCGCCGATGGTCAAGCTGTACCGTTTCTTCGCGTACGCGATGATGGCGGCGTCCATCGCGTTGCCCGCCGTGCGCACCGAGCGCGCGGTGACTATGCCGCCCAGCGACAGCACCGCGACCTCGGTGGTGCCGCCGCCGATGTCCACGACCATGCAGCCGGTGGGCTGGCCGACGGGCAGGCCGGCGCCGAGCGCGGCGGCCAGCGGCTCCTGGACGAGCTGCACCTGGTGCGCCCCGGCCTGGGTGGCCGCCTCTATCACCGCCCGCCGCTCGACGTCGGTGACGCCGGACGGCACGCACACGACCAGGCGCAGCCGGCCGCGACGGCCGGTCACCTTCTTGACGAAGTGCCGCAGCATCCGCTCGGCGATGTCGAAATCGGCTATGACGCCGTCCCGCAGCGGCCGGACGGCGACGATGTGCGAGGGCGTGCGACCTATGCTGTCGCGCGCCTCCGCACCCACCGCCAGCACGCTGCCGTCGTGCGTGCTGACCGCGACGACCGACGGCTCGTTGAGCACGATCCCCTTGCCTCGCACGTACACCAGGGTGTTGGCGGTGCCGAGGTCAATGCCCACATCGCGTCCTGTGAACGACTTCCTGAATGCCATAAGTTGACATTATGGCCAAAACGGGAATCGCGCATACCGCTAGAACCGGGCATTCCGCGGGACGGGGCACGTTCGAGCCAGGAGCGGTCCGCGGGCGGGCACACCGGCCGAACCGGCGGCGCGGCAGCGACTGACCAGCGGCACGGCGGGCGGCGGGCGGTGCGCCGGGCGGCCCGGCGGCCGGGACGCGCGGCGCGCGCGGGTCGCCGGACACCTGCGGAGCGCCACCCTCCGCATGCCCACGGAATCTTCACCGAACCGTCACCGCATAGAGGGACCGAATCGGCACATGGCGGACACGTTGTCTCCGTCGGGTCCCAGCCGTGTCACGGACGCCGACACGCCTTGCCGGGTTGTCATGGCCACCTGTTAGTTTGTGGCACTCAGTACTCACGCCGCGCTCCCCGCTCAAGGTCCCCGGAGCGCGGCTCAGCACATCATCCCCGGGGGATTCCTTTGAGCCAGAACTGGCAGCCGCCGCAGCAGCAGCCCGGTCCCTACCCGCCGCCCGGCGCGCCCGGCGCCTACCCGCCGCCTCCGCCCGCTCCCTACGGCGGCGGCTTCCCGCCGCCTCCGGCCCCGGCCCGCCCGGCCAACCCGGCCCTCGCGCTGCTGGCCGCCGTCGTCGCGGCCCTGGTGGGCGCGGGCGTGTACGCGGGCATCCTGTTCGGCCTGGCCGACACCGACAAGGGCGAGATCACCCGGGTGGCCTACATCGGCATCGGCGTCGGCGCCCTCGTCGGCCTGGCCGTCGGCAAGCTCGGCGGCCGCAACGTGGGCCTGTGGGTCGTCGGCGCCGCGCTGGCGCTGGCCGCCGTCCTGCTCGGCGAGCTGTACGGCTACGCGCTCATCTACGCCGACGGAGCCGAGAAGGCCGCCGAGCAGCTCAGCAAGGCCGGGGCGCCGCAGCAGATCGACGCGCCGTCGGCCAACGAGATCTTCTTCGACCACTTCAAGGACCTGTGGAAGTCCTGGAAGGAAGACCTGGAGGGCTGGGAGTACCTGTTCATGGCCCTGGCCCCGATCGCCACGGTCGGCACGGCCTTCCGGCTGAACAAGCAGCGCTGACACCGTCGTCCGCCCCCGCGCGGGGGCGGACGACAAGGGGTGGGGCCTGCCGCGCACCGGTCCGGTGCGCGGCAGGCCCCACCCCTTGTCGTCTCCGGTCGGTCGGTCGGAAGGGCTCGTCGTCGGCCTGTCCTGGAACCGACGAGGGACGAAGACGGACCGGCGACGGGCCCGGGCGAGGTCAGCGGCGCTGGAGGTGGGACGGCGCGACCGTCACCTCCACCCGCTGGAACTCCTTCAGCTCCGAGTACCCCGTCGTCGCCAGCGCCCGGCGCAGCGCGCCGAAGAAGTTCATCGAGCCCTCGGGGCTGTGCGAGGGGCCGAGCAGGATCTCCTCCGTCGTACCGACCGTGCCGAGGTTCATCCGCTTGCCGCGCGGCACGTCCTCGTGCACGGCCTCCATGCCCCAGTGGTGGCCGCGGCCGGGCGCGTCCGTGGCGCGGGCCAGCGGCGAACCCATCATCACCGCGTCCGCGCCGCAGGCGACGGCCTTCGGCAGGTCGCCGCTCCAGCCCACGCCGCCGTCGGCGATGACGTGCACGTACCGCCCGCCGGACTCGTCGAGGTAGTCCCGGCGCGCCGCCGCCACGTCGGCCACCGCCGTGGCCATCGGCACCTGGATGCCCAGCACGTTCCGCGTGGTGTGCGCGGCGCCGCCGCCGAAGCCGACGAGCACGCCCGCCGCGCCCGCCCGCATCAGGTGCAGGGCCGCGGTGTATGTGGCGCAGCCGCCGACGATGACCGGCACGTCCAGCTCGTAGATGAACTGCTTGAGGTTCAGCGGCTCCGACGCGCCGGAGACGTGCTCGGCCGACACCGTGGTGCCGCGGATGACGAAAATGTCCACTCCGGCGTCCACCACCGCCCGGGAGAACTCGGCCGTGCGCTGCGGCGACAGCGCCGCGGCGGTCACCACGCCGGAGTCGCGGACCTCCTTGATCCGCTGGCCGATCAGGTCCTCCTTGACCGGCTCGGCGTAGATCTCCTGCATGCGGCGGGTGGCGGTCCGCTCGTCCAGCTCGGCGATCTCCGCGAGCAGCGGCTCGGGGTCCTCGTACCGCGTCCACAGCCCTTCGAGGTTGAGCACGCCGAGGCCGCCGAGCTCCCCGATGCGGATCGCGCTGGACGGCGAGACCACGGAGTCCATGGGCGCGGCCAGGAAAGGCAGGTCGAAACGGTACGCGTCGATCTGCCAGGCGATCGAGACCTCCTTGGGGTCCCGGGTGCGACGGCTGGGCACGACGGCGATGTCGTCGAACGCGTACGCCCTGCGGCCGCGCTTTCCGCGCCCGATCTCGATCTCAGTCACTGGGAGTGCCTTTCGCTGCGGTGTACGCCCCCAGTATCCCCGACGGCCTCCGGGCCGGAGCCTGCCCGCCACCCCGCCCACCACACACACGCGCCACCCCGCCCATCAGGCGCGCGCCACCTCCGCCCGGCAGGCGCGCGCCGCTCCCGCCCATCGCCCCCGCCGGACGCCGCACCCGCCCGACCGGAACGCCTGTCGCCCCCGCCGGACGCCGCACCCGCCGGACCGGAACGCCGCGCGCCTACCGGACCCCGGGCAGTGCGCTACCGAACGGAGTAGTTCGGCGCCTCGGCCGTGAGCTGCACGTCGTGCGGGTGGCTCTCCTTCAGCCCGGCCGCCGTGATCCGGACGAACCGGCCCTTGGCCTTCAGCTCCGGCACATCCGCCGCGCCCACGTACCCCATCGACGCGCGCAGGCCGCCCACCAGCTGGTGCGCGACCGAGGACAGCGGGCCCCGGTAGGGCACCTGGCCCTCGATGCCCTCCGGAACCAGCTTGTCCTCCGAGAGCACGTTGTCCTGGAAGTAGCGGTCCTTGCTGTACGACCGGGCCTGGCCGCGCGACTGCATGGCGCCGATCGAGCCCATGCCCCGGTACGTCTTGAACTGCTTGCCGTTGATCAGCACCATCTCGCCCGGCGTCTCCTCGCACCCGGCCAGCAGGCTGCCCAGCATCACCGTGTCCGCACCGGCCGCGATGGCCTTGGCGATGTCGCCCGAATACTGGAGGCCGCCGTCGCCGATCAGCGGCACGTCCGCCGCCTGGCAGGCGCGCGCCGCCTCGTGGATCGCCGTCACCTGGGGCACGCCGATCCCGGCCACCACGCGCGTGGTACAGATCGAACCCGGGCCCACGCCGACCTTCACCCCGTCGGCGCCCGCGTCGATCAGGGCCTGGGCGCCGTCGCGGGTGGCCACGTTGCCCCCGACCACGTCGATCGTGATGTTGGACTTCAGCTTGGCGACCATGTCGAGGATGCCGCGGCTGTGGCCGTGGGCGCTGTCCACCACCAGGAAGTCGACACCGGCCTCGACCAGCGCCTGGGCCCGCTCGTACGCCTCGTCACCGACGCCGACCGCCGCGCCGACCACGAGCCGGCCCTCGGCGTCCTTGGCCGCGTGCGGATACTGCTCGGCCTTGACGAAGTCCTTGACCGTGATCAGGCCCTTGAGCGTGCCCGCGTCGTCCACCAGCGGCAGCTTCTCGATCTTGTGGCGGCGCAGGAGCTGCATGGCGTCCTCGCCGGAGATGCCGACCTTGCCGGTGACCAGCGGCATCGGCGTCATGACCTCGCGCACCTGGCGGCCGCGGTCCAGCTCGAAGGCCATGTCGCGGTTGGTGACGATGCCCAGCAGCTTGCCCGACGCGTCCGTCACCGGCACACCGCTGATCCGGAACTTCGCGCACAGCGCGTCCGCCTCGCGCAGCGTGGCGTCCGGGCGGACCGTGATCGGGTCCGTCACCATGCCGGACTCCGACCGCTTGACCAGGTCGACCTGGTTGGCCTGGTCCTCGATCGACAGGTTGCGGTGCAGCACGCCGACGCCGCCCTGCCGGGCCATCGCGATGGCCATCCGCGCCTCGGTGACCTTGTCCATGGCGGCGGACAGCAGCGGGACGTTGACCCGCACATGCCGGGAGACCCGGGACGAGGTGTCGACCGCGCCCGGCAACACCTCGGAGGCGCCCGGGAGCAGCAGCACGTCGTCGTACGTCAGCCCGAGCATGGCGAACTTCTCGGGCACTCCGTCGACGTTGTCAGTCATGACACCCTTCCTGGACCGCTCCCGCCGTGCGCGGGGGCCTGCACTCCGAACAGCTGACCTGCGACCTACAGGGCCTTGCCCCTGCGCGGACTCCCATGCTATCGGGCTGCTCACCCGAACCGCGCCTCGCTGTGGATAACCTCCGTCCCGCCCAGGTCAGGGCGTCCGGGCGGCCGCTCCCACCACGACCCGGCCGGGTCTGCCGCGGCGCTGCCGCCGTGGTGTGACGGGCTCGGTGGGCTACTGCTCGGCGAGCGCCCGCAGCCGGCTCAGGGCCCGGTGCTGGGCCACCCGCACCGCGCCCGGGGACATGCCGAGCATCTGCCCGGTCTCCTCCGCGGTCAGTCCGACCGCGACCCGCAGCAGCACCAGCTCGCGCTGGTGCTCGGGAAGATTGGCGAGCAGCTTCCTGGCCCACTCGGCGTCGCTGCTCAGCAGGGCCCGCTCCTCGGGGCCCAGCGAGTCGTCCGGCTGCTCCGGCATCTCGTCCGAGGGGACGGCCGTGCTGCCCGGGTGGCGCATGGCGGCCCGCTGGAGGTCGGCCACCTTGTGCGCGGCGATGGCCACGACGAACGCGTCGAACGGCCGACCGGTGTC
This sequence comes from Streptomyces sp. B1866, assembly GCF_031932565.1. Taxonomy (NCBI): domain Bacteria; kingdom Bacillati; phylum Actinomycetota; class Actinomycetes; order Kitasatosporales; family Streptomycetaceae; genus Streptomyces; species Streptomyces sp. B1866. Next base: position 18,155 of record NZ_JAVSCF010000075.1, on the reverse strand, counting down.
GCGGTAGCGCGGCAGCGCGCACAGCACCGCGAGGCAGACCTCCTGCGCCAGGTCGTCCACGAAGTGCCGGGCGTCGCCCGGCAGCCGGGCCAGCCGGGTGCGGCAGTAGCGCAGGGCGAGCGGGTGCACGTGGGCGAGGAGGTCATGGGTGGCGCGCTCGTCCCCGTCCACGGCGCGCCGCACCAGGGCGCCTATGGCACCCTCCGCTCCGGGCCCGCCGGCGACCGGGGTTGCCGGGGTCTCGTCGTCGCGCATCCAACCATGGTGCCTTGGCGCCGGATGTTCTGTGACACCGCCTCTGCGGTTGTGCGTTGAAGCGTTATGAGCAGGTGCGCCGACTACCGTCACGTCCCGCGCTCTCCCCTCGTACCTGGCAGGCTCGTCCCCGAGGAAGTCCACACCTCAAGGATGCGGCATCGCGCGGGAAAGGTGGAGCGCCGCCCTCGGCTCCGCCCGGCGCGGTGCCGTCACCGCTGCGACGCGGGGCTTCCGGGCAGCTGGGACGGGGTCTGGTCCGAGCCGGTGCCCGGCTTCGCGCGGCGGGACGCGGTGACGGGCGGCGACGGCGGGCGGCCGCTGCCGCGCCACGGCCGGACCTCTGGCCGGATCGACGCGGTCGGCACCGGGCGGACGGCCTCGCGTGGCCGGATCCATGCGAGCGGCAGGCCGGATCCGTACGTACGGGCCGGATGCGTACGGCCGGATGTGTGCGGCCCCTGCGTACGGCCGGACGTGGACGGGCCGGAGTCGCCCGCGGGGTGGATCCCCTACGGACCGGATTCCCCTGTGGACCGGAACGCCCTGTGGGGCGGACGCGTACGGGCCGGATGCGGCCCAAGCGGATGCGCGCGGGTCGGGCGCTGGGTGCGGCCGCCCCTCTCGGGCCCTGGGCTCACACCCGTCGGGGTCGGGCTGTCGCGTCGTGGCGATCTTGTCCGACCGGTTCGAGGCTCGTCGCCCCGCCCGTCCCTCGACGGGCGGGGGCCGTAGCTCCCCCGCTGCGTGGCACGTCCCCCGATCGGAGCACCGGACGTGCTCCCGTGCCGTGGATCGCCGTGCCGGTGGATCTCGTGGATCTCGTGGATCTCGTGGAAGCGGGCCCGGGTCCTAGCGGACCAGGCCCCAGCGGAAGCCGAGCGCGACCGCGTGCGCGCGGTCGGAGGCGCCCAGCTTCTTGAACAGCCGCCGCGCGTGCGTCTTGACGGTGTCCTCGGAGAGGAACAGCTCGCGGCCGATCTCGGCGTTGGACCTGCCGTGGCTCATGCCTTCGAGGACCTGGATCTCGCGCGCGGTGAGCGTGGGCGCCGCGCCCATCTCGGCCGAGCGCAGCCGACGCGGCGCGAGCCGCCAGGTCGGGTCGGCCAGCGCCTGCGTGACGGTGGCGCGCAGCTCGGCGCGCGAGGCGTCCTTGTGCAGGTAGCCCCGGGCGCCGGCGGCCACGGCGAGCGCGACGCCGTCCAGGTCCTCGGCGACCGTGAGCATGATGATCCGGGCACCGGGGTCGGCCGACAGCAGGCGCCGGACGGTCTCGACGCCGCCGAGGCCGGGCATCCGGACGTCCATGAGGATGAGATCGGAGCGGTCGGCGCCCCAGCGGCGCAGTACTTCCTCACCGTTGGCCGCGGTCGTCACGCGCTCGACACCGGGCACGGTCGCGACCGCGCGGCGGAGCGCTTCTCGGGCAAGCGGGGAGTCGTCGCAGACGAGGACGGATGTCATGGCCGCCCTCCGCTGATGCGCGTCACCTTGAGCCTCCAGGCTGGTTACTGATCGTCACCTGTGCGATTGACAGCCTCGGACACCTGTCCGAGGACTTTAGCCCATCAACCGCCTTCGCTCTCTCAACGACGGTCACCCGAAAGAGTTACGGGATCGGACGGGCGCCTTCGACACTCTACGTGAGGGATCGATCACAGAGCCGCTTCATCGCGCCCGCCGTGTTCTAAACCGGGGCCTGATCCCCTTTGGTGGCATTTGGCGACCTTGCTTCCCATTTGCGACCCTATGAGGCTAGATTCGCAATGAGTCATATTTACATCTACTTACACCGTGGGTACCCGGGCCAGGACCCACCGCCCACAGCGGATCGCCTCAGCAGATCGCTTGGAGGAGACAAGGCAATGGCAGACTTCTCCCGTCTTCCCGGTCCAAACGCCGACTTGTGGGACTGGCAGCTCCTGGCCGCGTGTCGCGGTGTCGACAGCTCACTCTTCTTCCACCCCGAGGGCGAGCGCGGCGCGGCCCGCAGCGCGCGTGAGAACTCCGCCAAGGAGGTGTGCATGCGCTGCCCCGTGCGCGCGCAGTGCGCCGCGCACGCCCTTGCGGTACGCGAGCCCTACGGCGTGTGGGGCGGGCTCACCGAGGACGAGCGCGAGGAGCTGATGGGCCGGGCGCGGCACCGGGTGACCAGCACCCCCCACCTTCCGAGTTCCTGACGGCGCCCCGCGCGGGAGACCGCCGCACCCCGCCCCGCCCCCTCCTCCAGCCGCCCGGCCACGCGTCCCCGGATCCCGGCCCGACCGATCGGCCCGATCGATCGGCCTGCCCGGTCCGCCCGTCCGCCCAGCCCGGCCGACCGCCCAGCCCGCCCGGACGCCCGGACGCCCGGCAGGCTCGACCACCGGGCCCGGTTTTCCGGTCGACGGCGCCGACGCCGGTCGCCTAGCGTGCCCGGATGACGTCCATGCAGCTTCTCAGTGTCAACACCGGCCGGAGCCGGGCCGTCGCCTACACCGCCAACCCCGCCGGTACGACCGGCATCGACAAGCGTCCCGTGGCCGAACCGGTGTGGGTCTGCGCGCCGGGGCCGATGGGCACGGGCGGCAGCGGGCTGGCCGGGGACGACGTCTGCGACCGGCGGTTCCACGGCGGGAACGACCAGGCGGTGTACGCGTACGCGCGCGAGGACCTCGACCGCTGGGAGCGGGAGCTGGGGCGCGAGCTGCCCGCCGGCGTCTTCGGCGAGAACCTGACCACCCTCGGCATCGACCTGAACGCCGCCCTGGTCGGCGAGCGCTGGCGGGTCGGCTCCGGCCCGCTGCTGGAGGTCACCTCGCCGCGCGTCCCCTGCCGTACGTTCGCGGGCTGGCTGGACGAGCGGGGCTGGGTGAAGCGGTTCACCGAAACCGGCCTGACCGGCGCGTACCTGCGGGTCGTCGAACCGGGCGCGGTCCAGGCGGGTGACCCGGTGGAGGTGGTGCACCGCCCCGGCCACGAGGTGACCGTGGGACTCGTCTTCCGCGCGCGGACGGCGGAGCCGGCCCTGCTGCCGCGGGTGCTCGCGGCGGGCGACGCGCTGCACCCGGAGGACCGCGAGCGGGCGGCGCACTACATGGCCAGGGGCGCCGGCGGTGCCGGGAGCGCCGGGACCGCCCGGAACACCGGGATCGCCGGGAAGGCCGAAAACGCCGCCGCCGAAGGCCCGGAGGGCCCCGCGGACCCGGCCTGACCTGCGATCGGCCCCCGCACGGCGGACCGGCGGCCCCCGGCGGCCGGTGCCGGGCCGTACCGCTACCGTGCCGCGTATGACGACTGCACTGATTACGGGGTCCACGGCGGGGATCGGGGCCGCGTTCGCGCGTCGGCTCGCGGCGGACGGCCACAACCTGGTGCTGGTGGCGCGCGACGCCGAGCGGCTGCGTGAACAGGCCGCCGACCTGCACGACCGGCACCGCGTGGAGGCCCGGGTGCTGTCCGCCGACCTGGCCGACGACGCGGGGATCGAGGCGGTCGAGGCGCGGCTGGCGGATCCGGCGCAGCCGGTGGACCTGCTGGTGAACAACGCGGGCTTCGGCCACCGGGACGGCTACCTCACCACACCTCTGGCCGACGAGTTGCGGATGCTGAAGGTGCACTGCGAGACGGTGCTGCGGCTGACCAGCGCGGCCGCCGCGGCCATGCGCGAGCGCGGGCGCGGCGGAGTGATCAACGTGTCGTCCATCGCGTCGTTCTTCCCGCGCGGCACGTACTCGGCCAGCAAGGCGTGGGTCACGCAGTTCACCCTGGGCGCCGCGAAGGACCTGACCGGATCCGGGGTGCGGCTGATGGCGCTGTGCCCGGGTTTCGTACGGACGGAGTTCCACCAGCGCTCGGGCGTGTCGACGGACAACGTGCCCGGCTGGATGTGGCTGGACGCCGACCGGGTGGTGGACGCGGCGCTGAAGGACTTCGCGCGGGGCCGGGCGCTGTCCGTACCGGACCCGCGCTACAAGGCGCTGGCCGGTCTCGGCAAGCTGGTGCCGCGCTCGGCGGCGGCGTCGGTGTCGACCAGGCTGGGCCGGAGCGCCGGCCGCCCCTGACGGCCGCCCCTGGACGGCCGCCCCGGGCAGCCGCTTCTGACGACGTTTCCCGCTAAACCTCTGACGGCTGCTTCTGACGTCTCGGCCCCTGCCGCTGTCCGCCGGGGCGCGGATCCGGTGGCGCCCGGGACAGCCAGAGGCCCGGCACCCGAAGGCGGGTGCCGGGCCTCTGGCCTGGCGGCCGCGCCGGCCCCGGGCCGGACGGCCGGGTCGGCGCGCACGACGCGTGCGGTCAGTGCGAGTGGCCGTGGCCGGCGGCCTCCGGCTCCTCCTCGGCGGGCTTCTCGACCACCAGGGTCTCGGTGGTGAGCAGCAGCGAGGCGATCGACGCCGCGTTCTCCAGGGCGGAGCGGGTGACCTTGACCGGGTCGATGACGCCGGCCTTCACCAGGTCGCCGTACTCGTCGGTCGCGGCGTTGAAGCCGTGGCCCTTCTCCAGCTCGGCCACCTTGGAGGTGATGACGTAGCCCTCCAGGCCGGCGTTCTCGGCGATCCAGCGCAGCGGCTCGACCGCGGCGCGGCGGACCACCGCGACACCGGTGGCCTCGTCGCCCGACAGGCCCAGGCCGCCGTCCAGCACCTTGACGGCGTGCACCAGCGCGGAGCCGCCGCCGGAGACGATGCCCTCCTCGACCGCGGCGCGGGTGGCGGAGATCGCGTCCTCCAGGCGGTGCTTCTTCTCCTTCAGCTCGACCTCGGTGGCCGCGCCCACGCGGATCACGCACACACCGCCGGCGAGCTTGGCCAGCCGCTCCTGGAGCTTCTCGCGGTCCCAGTCGGAGTCGGTGGTCTCGATCTCGGCCTTGATCTGCGCGACGCGCCCCTCGACGTCGCCCGCGTTGCCGCCGCCGTCCACGATCGTGGTGTCGTCCTTGGTGATGGTCACCCGGCGGGCGGTGCCCAGCACGTCCAGACCGGCCTGGTCGAGCTTGAGGCCGACCTCCTCGGCGATGACGGTGGCGCCGGTCAGCGCGGCCATGTCGCCGAGCATCGCCTTGCGGCGGTCGCCGAAGCCGGGGGCCTTCACCGCGACGGCGTTGAAGGTGCCGCGGATCTTGTTGACGACCAGGGTGGACAGGGCCTCGCCCTCGACGTCCTCGGCGATGATCAGCAGCGGCTTGCTGGCGCCGCCCTGAAGGATCTTCTCCAGCAGCGGCAGCAGGTCCTGGATGGACGAGATCTTGCCCTGGTGGATCAGGATGTACGGGTCGTCGAGGACGGCCTCCATGCGCTCCTGGTCGGTGACCATGTACGGCGACAGGTAGCCCTTGTCGAACGCCATGCCCTCGGTGAAGTCCAGCTCCAGGCCGAAGGTGTTGGACTCCTCGACGGTGATGACGCCGTCCTTGCCGACCTTGTCCATCGCCTCGGCGATCAGCTCGCCGACCTGCTTGTCCTGGGCGGACAGCGCGGCCACGGCGGCGATGTCGGTCTTGGAGTCGATCGGGCGGGCGGAGGCCAGCAGGTCGTCGGAGACGGCCCGGACGGCGGCGTCGATGCCCTTCTTCAGGGCGGCGGGAGAGGCGCCGGCGGCCACGTTGCGCAGGCCCTCGCGGACCAGCGCCTGGGCCAGCACGGTGGCGGTGGTGGTGCCGTCGCCCGCGATGTCGTTGGTCTTGGTCGCCACCTCCTTGACGAGCTGGGCGCCCAGGTTCTCGTACGGGTCGTCGACCTCGACCTCGCGCGCGATGGTCACGCCGTCGTTGGTGATGGTCGGCGCGCCGAACTTCTTGTCGATCACGACGTTGCGGCCCTTGGGGCCGATCGTCACCTTGACGGTGTCGGCGAGCTTGTTCACCCCGCGCTCAAGGGCGCGGCGCGCGTCCTCGTCGAATTTCAGGATCTTCGCCATGAGATGCGTGTGTCCTCTCGTTGCGACCCTGGCGCACCGCGCGGGGGGCCGCCATCGTTGGTACGAACTGCGCCCCGGGCGCCCGGCAGGTTCGCTCGCGGGGGGCCAGGGGCGCAGGACGGGAAATGCGGGGTGGAGTTACTTCTCGACGATCGCGAGGACGTCGCGGGCCGAGAGCACGAGGTAGTCCTCGTTGTTGTACTTCACCTCGGTCCCGCCGTACTTGCTGTAGAGAACGACGTCGCCGACCTTGACGTCGAGCTCGACGCGCTTGCCGTCCTCGATGCGGCCCGGGCCCACGGCCAGGACGGTGCCCTCCTGGGGCTTCTCCTTGGCGGTGTCCGGGATGACCAGGCCGGAGGCCGTGGTCTGCTCGGCGTCGAGCGGCTGGACCACGATGCGGTCCTCAAGCGGCTTGATGGCAACCTTGGTGCTGGCGGTCGTCACGATCCGACCTCCCCCTTCGGAGATCTCGCGGGGTTGACTGTCTTAAGGGGGCGACCAGGTGGATCCGTCGTCGCGGGTGCCGGACCTGCCCGTCGCACGTCACTGCTGGCTGGCACTCCGGACTGAGGAGTGCCAGCGTCGAGTCCGAGACTAGGACGCTGTTAGCACTCAGTCAACTAGAGTGCCAAGCGACGTGGCGGCGGTTCGGCCACGCCCGGCGCCCGGACCCGTACGGCCGTTTCCGGTCCGCCGCCCGAACGGCCCCTGCGGCGCGGGGCGGAGAGCGCCCGGACGGCGGGATCCCGGACCGCCTGGGGTCGCCAGGTGGCGCGCGGCGGCGCGCGGGCGCCGAGCGTGTCGCCCGCCGCGGTCCGCGCGCCCCCCGCCCGCGCCGTAAGCCGCCGTGGGTCGCCTTCGGCGTTGCGCTCTACCGGCCGTACGCGCGTGCTCTCGACCGGGACGACATGGGACTCCCCAAAACCGACGCGTACCGGCGCACGGGACGGCGGAAGGCGCCGGGCGGGCCGGGGGAAGAGGCCGCGCCGGGGACGGGAGAATGGGCGGGTGGACGTGGACGCCTTCGAATCGCTGCTCACCGACGAGGGGCAGGCGGTGCTCGCCGCGCTGCGCGACCACGATCCGGCGCGCGAACTGGCCGAGGTGACGCGGCTGCGCCGCGACCACCCGCCCGCGCTGGTCTCGGCGGCCGTCACCCAGGCGCGGCTGCGGCAGCGCGCCGTGGCCAAGTTCGGCGCCGAGGACGCCCGTCGCATGTACTTCACGCCGGACGGCGTGGAGCAGGCCACCCGCGCGTCCGTCGCCGCCTACCGGGCCCGCCGGTTCGCCGATCTGGGCGTGCGCACCCTGGCCGACCTGTGCTGCGGCGTCGGCGGCGACGCGCTGGCGCTCGCCCGCGCGGGCGTGCGGGTGCTGGCCGTCGACCGGGATCCGCTGACCTGCGCGGTCGCCCGGGCCAACGCCGAGGCGCTGGGCCTGGCCGACCGGATCGAGGTGCGCCGCGCGGACGTGGCGGACGTCGACACCTCGCCGTACGACGCGGTGTTCGTCGACCCGGCGCGGCGCGGCGGCCGCGGCGGAGCGGGCCGATCGGGCGGTACGGGACGCGCGGGCCGTACGGGCGCCGCGGGCGGGCCGGCGCGCGCGGGCGGCCAGGGCGGCGGCGGCCGGATCTTCGACCCGGAGTCCTACTCGCCGCCGCTGTCCTGGGCGGTCGCCACCGCCCGCAGGTCCCCGCACGCCGCCCTCAAGGCCGCCCCGGGCCTGCCGTACGAGGCGATCCCCGACGCGGCCGAGGCCGAGTGGATCTCGGACGGCGGGGACGTGAAGGAGGCGGTGCTGTGGTTCGGCACCGCGCGCCCGGGCATGCGCCGCGCCACCCTGCTGCCCTCCGGCCGGTCCCTGCTCGGCGCGCGCCTGCCCGACCCGAGCCCGGGCCCGGTGGGCCGCTGGCTGTACGAGCCGGACGGCGCCGTCATCCGCGCGCACCTCGTGGCGGACGTGGCCGCACGCGTGGGCGGCCGGCTGATCGACCCGACCATCGCCTACCTGACGGCGGACGAGCTGCGCCCCACGCCGTACGCCACCGCCTACGAGATCACCGACGTGCTGCCGTTCAACCTCAAGCGGCTCAGGGCGCTGCTGCGGGAGCGGGAGGTGGGCGTCGTGACGATCAAGAAGCGGGGTTCGGCGGTGGAACCGGAAGAGCTGCGCAGGCGGCTGAAACTCGAAGGGGTGAATGCCTGCACCGTCGTCCTGACGCGCGTGGCGGGCGCGCCCACGATGCTGCTGGGCCACCCGGCGGACTGCTAGCGGGCGCGCGGGCCGCGCCCTCGCGCCGGCCCCGCGCACCGCGCGCCCCCGGCGCGCGGCCAGCGCGCGTCCGAACACGGGAGCGCCCACGCGGCGGCGCGCACGGCGCCGGTCCCCGGCCCACGGTCGGCCCCACAGCCGGTTCCACAGCCCGGACCCGCGGCCTGGACCCGTGGGCCGGTCCCGTGGGCCGGTCGGCACGGCCCGGAGTCCTACGGCCCGGGGACCAGCCCCATCCCGATCCGGGGCCCGAGGCGCACCGTCCCGGGCGGTCCGTACGGTGAGCCCCATGGCACCGACGCACCTTCCCGCCCCGCTCTCGGCCCCGCTCTCCGCCCCGCTCTCACCGGCCGACCTCGACGCCTACCTGGCCCGGACCGGCTGGTCCGGCGAGCGCCGCGCGGACGCCGCCGCGCTGCGGTCGCTGCACCGCGCGCACCTGACCGCCATCCCCTTCGAGAACGTGCAGGCCCTCCTCGGCTCGGCGCCCTCCCTGGCCCTGCCCGACCTGCTCGACAAGCTGGTGCGCGGGCCGCGCGGCGGCTACTGCTGCGAGCACAACACCCTGTTCGCCGCCGTCCTGGAGACGTTCGGCTTCGGCGTGACCCGCCTGGCCGCGCGCGTGCGGGTGGGCGCCCAGGACGGTGCCCTGCGGCCGCGTACGCACATGCTGCTGCTGGTCGACGTGCCCGGCGAGGACGGGCCGTACGCGGCCGACGTGGGCTTCGGCAACGTCGGCGGCCTGCTGGAGGCGATACCGCTGGCGACGGGCCGGGAGGTGCGCACCGGCCCGCGCCGGCACCGGNGGCCGGGAGGTGCGCACCGGCCCGCGCCGGCACCGGTACGTGCGCGAGGCCCACCCGCGCGGGGCGGCGGACCTGTGGGTGCTCCAGGCGTTCGCCGACGGGGCGTGGCAGGACCAGTACGCCTTCTCCCTCGAACCGTTCGAGCACCCCGACTACGAGGCCATCAACTGGCACGTGGCGACCAACCCCCGCTCGCCCTTCCAGCACACGCTCATCGCCCAGCGCACCTCCGAGCAGGCGCACCTCAGGCTGTGGGGCCGCGCACTGGTGGAGACCCACGCCGACGGCACGCGCAAGGAGCGGGAGCTGGCCGACGGCGACGAGGTGCTGCGGGTGCTGGCCGCCGACTTCGGCATCGGCCTGCCGGAGGGGACGCGGCTGCCGGAGTGACCGTCCCGCGGGTACCGCGGACCGCCCGCGGGACATGCGGACCGCCCCGCGCGGGACGGCGGTCCGCCGGAGGCCGGGCGCCGCCGCCGCGTTCCGCCGCCGCCTCCGGCCGTTCGAGCGCCAGCGCCCGGGGTGGCGGGAGCGGGGTGGGTCCGGTCGGCGGGTCACGGCGCCCACCCCGCGCCGCGAATAGTACGTATGTCACGCACACCCAAAAAGAGCGTCAAAAAACCGCGATTCACCACAACACCGGCTGACGCGCGGTACGCTCGGGCGCCGTCCCCGTCGTGGTAGGCATGCGGCCATGCGAACCCGAACCGCCACCTACCCCGACCGGAGGACCGCGCAGTGGTGCACCCAGCAGGTCGTGACCCGCAACGAGCAGGTCATCCACCGCTGGCTGGCCCAGGACACCCGGCAGCGGCTGACCCTCGAAGCCGCCTGGCCCTCCCGCCCCGACCCCGTCGGCCGGGTGATGCTCCCGGCGATGCGGCTCGCCGGGTGGGAACCGGTGGGCGTACGGGCCGCGCGCGTGATCCTCAGGCGGGAGCCCGGCAGCCCCCAGGGCTTCGCCGTGCACGCGACCTTCCCCGTCAACCTCTGACCCCCGGGCCGCCCACGCCCCCGCCGCCCCGGACACCCGAACCCTCCGCCGTCCCAGAAGCCCTCCCCGCCATGTCCCTGAAGCCGCTCGAACACGACCGTGACTACGGCGAGCTCGACCAGGTCGTCCGCGCCTACCTCGGACAGGTCGCCGACGACGGCCCCGACCAGCGCAGCGACGCCCTCACCGCCTACCTGCGCCACACCTGGCACACCCGCCCGTGGGCCGTCGCCGTCGCCGAGGAGCAGCTGCGCGAGTACGCGCGCAGCCGCACCCCCAGCCGCCGCCGCGCCCGCCTCAACCCGCCCTACCCGGTGCCCGATGTCGGCCTGCCCGACACCGAGGCGCGCTCCTGGCTGCTTCTGCTCGCGGACCATCTCAAACGCAGCGTCGAGAACGGCGACGTGCCGCCGCCCGGCGTGCCGCGCACCCACTGGGAGTGGCACGCCCGCTTCCCGGAGCTGGGGCAGCTCCTCGGCGGCTGGTTCTCCCAGGACATGCCGAAGGAGTTCGCCGACCACGACACGGCCCTCGCCGACTACCTGGCCACCACCGACCCGGTCCTCGTCGCCCGCCTCTCCGGGGAGCTGACCGAACTGCTGACCCTCCCGATGGACGAGGCCGACTACGCGCGCGCGGTCGCCGAGCTGGGCATGGAGGTCGAGCCACCGGCCCCGTACGCGCCCAGCGGCTGGCTGACCCTGGTCGCCGACCGCCTCACCGGCGAACGCGCGCCCGGCCCCTGACCCCCGGCGGGCCGGGGCCCGCGCGAGAGCGCCGTCGCGCGAGGGACCGCCCCCGCGCTGGGGCCCGGCCCACTGCGGGCGCGCATCGTCACTCGTAGTGATAACGGGCTTGCAGGACGACGATCTCGCCCTCCCGGGGCAGGTAGACCAAGCGGTGCTCGTCGGTGATGCGGCGCGACCAGGCGCCTGCCAGGGCGTGCTTGAGCGGCTCCGGCTTGCCGATCCCAGCGTAGGGGTCGCGCAGCGTGTCATCGAGGAGCCGGTTGATCCGTTTGAGGATCTGCCGATCGGTGGCCTGCCAGTGAACATAGTCAGCCCATCCCCGGGAGGTGAACGCCAACTTCACCCGGCGTCCTCGTCGCGGATCAGCTCACGATGCTCGTACTGCCCCTCCATAGCCTGCTGGTACGACTCGATCAGCCGACGGGCGTTGGCCGGGGACCGCAGAAGGTAGGCGGTCTCCTGAAGGGCTTCGTACTCGGCCGCCGCCACCAGGTAAGCGCTGCCGTTCTTGGAGACGATCTCCACGGCGCTCCGGTCGCTGTTGACCTCTTCGATCAGCGGGAACAGACGGCGGCGCGCCTCGCTGGCGGTTATCGACACCGGATACCTCCCAGTCATTGGTACCACATATGGTACAGGTCTCCGCTGTATCACACCCTGCGGCCGGTCAGTCGTCCACCGTCTCGAACCGCCAGCGGTGCACGGCGCGGCGCGCCAGGTCCGCGGGCGGCTCCGGCAGCTCCGGCAGGGCGGCGGCGTACGGCGCGTCCCACCAGGTGATGACCAGCACGCGGTCCTCGGGGGCGCGGAAGGTCTCGCGGCGCGGCGGGGCCGGGTGCAGGGGCTGGCGGCGGGCCCACGCCAGCAGCTCCGCGCCCCGGCCCTCGGCCGCCCGGGCCTCCCACATCAGGGCGACGGTCACGCGTACAGGTTCTTTCCGCTCAGCTCGTGCACGTGGTCGTGGTCGCTGCCGTGGGAGTGGGGGTGGGAGTGCGCGCCGGGCCCGCCCTGCCCCGGCACGTGGGTCTCCGTCACCGGCAGCGACGAGTCGGCCGACAGGTCCCAGTCCGACGCCGGGCGGCCCCTCGCGACCATCTCGGCCCCCAGCGCCGCGACCATCGCCCCGTTGTCCGTGCACAGCTTGGGCCGCGGCACCCGCAGCCGGATGCCCGCGTCCTCGCAGCGCCGCTCGGCCATCGCGCGCAGCCGGGAGTTGGCCGCGACGCCACCGCCGATCATCAGGTGGTCCACGCCCTGGTCGCGGCACGCGCGCACCGCCTTGCGGGTCAGCACGTCGGCCACCGCCTCCTGGAACGACGCGGCCACGTCCGCCACCGGCACCGGCTCGCCCGCCGCCCGCCTGGCCTCGATCCAGCGGGCCACGGCCGTCTTCAGGCCCGAGAAGGAGAAGTCGTACGCGGCGTCGCGCGGGCCGGTCAGCCCGCGCGGGAAGGCGATCGCGTCCGGGTCGCCCTCCCGCGCGAGCCGGTCGATGACCGGTCCGCCCGGGAAGCCCAGATGCAGCACCCGCGCGACCTTGTCGAACGCCTCGCCCGCCGCGTCGTCGATGGTCGCGCCCAGCGGCCGTACGTCGCTGGTGATGTCCGGCGCCAGCAGCAGCGAGGAGTGCCCGCCCGACACCAGCAGCGCCATCGTCGGCTCCGGCAGCGGGCCGTGCTCCAGCTGGTCCACGCAGATGTGCGAGGCCAGGTGGTTGACCCCGTACAGCGGCTTGCCGAGCGCGTACGCGTACGCCTTCGCCGCCGACACCCCGACCAGCAGCGCGCCCGCCAGGCCCGGCCCGGCCGTGACCGCGACGCCGTCCAGGTCGCCCGGCGCGACCCCGGCCTCCTTCAGGGCGCGCTCGATGGTCGGGACCATCGCCTCCAGGTGCGCGCGGCTGGCCACTTCGGGCACGACGCCGCCGAACCGCGCGTGCTCCTCCACGCTGGACGCCACCGCGTCCGCGAGCAGGGTGTGGCCCCGCACGACGCCGACGCCGGTCTCGTCGCAGGAGGTCTCGATGCCGAGGACCAGGGGTCCGCCGCGTGAGTCAGCCATGGGTGCGTGTTCCTTGCTGGGCGTGGGAGGGAGGTATGGGCGGCGCGGTCGCCGGGCGGCGCATCACCAGCGCGTCCACGTTGCCCGGTTGGTAGTAGCCCTTACGGATGCCGAGCGGCGCGAAGCCGAAGCGCTCGTAGAGCTCTTGCGCGCGCGGGTTGTCGACGCGCACCTCCAGCAGCACCTCGCGGCAGCCGAAGCCGGTGGCCGCGGCCAGCAGGTCCGTCAGCAGCCGGGCCCCCAGGCCCTCGCCCCAGCGGTCGCGGGCCACGCCGATGGTCTGCACGTCGGCGGAGTCCCCGAAGGCCGCCAGGCCCGCGTACCCCACCAGTCTGCCGCCGGCCTCGGCGACCACGTAGCGCCGGGTGGCGGCCGGGCCGCGCGCGTGCGCCAGCTCCGACCAGAACAACCCCTCCGACCAGGCGTCCCCCGGGAACAGGTCGTGTTCGAGGACCAGCACCGGCGCGATGTCCCACCAGCGCATCTCCCGCAGCCGTGCGGACCCGGCGGCGGACCCGCCGGCCGACGGCCCGCGCGGGCCGTCGGCGCCCGTGCCGGCCGCCTCGGCCGTCCCGGCCGCGCGCGCCTCGTCTGCCGCGCCGCTCACCGTGGGGTGACCACCTTGTAGTTCGCCGGCACCCGCGCGTCCGGGCGCCGCAGGTACAGCGGCCGGTTCGGCAGAAAGGCCCCTGCCGCCGGCTCCCCCGTCGCCGACTCCCCTGCCGCCAGCTTCTCGGCCGCCAGCGCCGCCAGCGCGCCCGCCGACTGGTGCTCGGGCAGCCCGGGCCGCGCCGCCCCGCCCAGCACCTCCGGGTACAGCGCCGCGCCCGCGCCGGCCACCGGCAGGCCCGCGACCCGCTCGGCGATGTCCGCCGGGCGGTCCACCGCCGGTCCGGCCACGCGCGTCACGCCGCCCGGCCCGCCCGGCTCGTACCGCGCCCAGTAGACCTCCTTGCGCCGCGCGTCGGTCGCCACCACGAACGGCTCCGCGAGGCCGCCCGCGCGCACCGCCTCGTACGCGATCCCGTCCAGCGTGCACAGCCCGCGCACCGGCACGCCCAGCGCCGCCCCGAAGGCGTCCGCCGTGGCCAGGCCCACCCGCAGCCCGGTGTACGGGCCCGGCCCGACCCCCGCCACGATGTCGGTGACCGCGCCGAGCCGCACGCCCGCCTCGGCCAGCACCCGGTGCACGGCGGGCAGCAGCAGCTCGCCGTGCCGCCGGGCGTCCACCTGTCGGGACTCGGCGAGGACGGCGGTGCCGTCGTGCAGGGCGACGGTGACGGCGGGAGTCGCGGTATCCAGAGCGAGCACGAGCACGAGAACAGCCTAAGGCCCTGGCCGCCGGTGCTACGGTCGCGTAGTGGGCCGCGTGACGACGCGGACCGCGACGACGCGGACCTTGACGACGCGGACCGCGACGACCGGCCGACGACGCGGCGAGCCCGGGGCGGCCCGGGGCGGAAGGAGTTACGGCAGGTGGCACGCAGCAGCAACGGCGTGGTGGCCACGCTCACCGCCGGAGCCCTGGCCGTCGTCGGCTTCCTCGCCTACCAGGCCTCGGCGACCGCGCCCACCCACCCGACCCAGGCCCGGCCCGGAGCCTCGCCCAGCGAGGACGCACACGGCGGCGGCAAGGGAGGCGGCGGCCGGACCAGGCAGCCGGAGTCCACCGCCGTCCCCGGCAGCTCCGGCACCGGCCTGCGCGTGGTGTACGCGCTCGGCGCGCGGCGGGTGTGGCTGGTGGGCTCCGACGACAAGGCCATACGGACGTTCAAGGTCTTCCCCAGCTCCGTGAGCCCGGAGCCCGGCTCCTACCCGGTCAGCTCGCGCCGCATCGGCGGGCTCGGCTCAGACGGGGTGCCGGTGGAACACGTCGTCGTCTTCGACACGGAGGGCGACGTGGTGTTCGGCTTCAGCGCCGCGGTGGACGGCTCGACGCCGGACCCGGGCGCGACGAAGAAGACGGGCGCGGTGCGGGAGAAGCGGGGGGACGCGCTGGCGATGTGGCGGTTCGCGCAGCTCGGAACCCGGGTCGTCGTCATGCCGTAGCGCCGTGGCGTCTTCGCGCCCCGGCGCGGGTTCCGGCTGCCGGGGTTCCGCGCCGCCGTCGGGCCGGGGTGCGTGCGCTGGTGTTCGGGTGCGGGGTGTTCGGGTGCGGGGTGTTCGGGTGCGGGGCCGGGCTGGTGGGCGGGTGCGGGGCCGGGGGCTCCGGGGTAGGGGCCTGGACTCGGATATTTTCGCATTTCGGCGGCCTGCGCCCCGGGGGTTGAGTGAACCGGAACCAGCCGCCCAAATACGAAAATATACGGCCACGTCCAGGCCCCTACCCCTGCGCCCCCGGCCCCTCCCGTCTCGTCGCCAGCTCTCCCCCGGCGGCCCCGCAGGTCCCGGCGCAGCCCCCGGGCCCTCCCGCCTCGTCGCCGGCTCTCCCCCGGCGGCCCCGCAGGTTCCGGCACAACCCCGGGCGCCCTCCCGTCTCGTCGCCGGCTCTCCCCCGGCGGCCCCGCAGGGTTCCGGCACAACCCCGGGTGCCCTCCCGCCTCGTCGGCGGCTTCCCCCCGGCGGCCCGTTCCCTCTCCCGGTTACGGCCGTCCGTCGGCGCCGCGATTCACCCGCACGAAGGAACGCCGATGTCAGGCCGCGTCGCGGTCATCGTCCGGTCGGACCTCCCGGACCTCCACGGAAGGTGGTTCCACGGGCGGGGTCGAGACGGCGCTCGCCGCCGCACAGGACGCCAACAGCTCCCCCACCGACGGCATGGGCGGCGTCGGCGACGACGGACGGTCGCGCCTGAGCGTCGCGGCAGCGGGCTTCTGGGCCGGCATGACGCCCTCCTGGTGGTTCACGGACAGGAAGTTAGGTAGACCTAACATGCTTCCTTTCCCATGGGACCACGCCCGGCCGCACCGGCGCAACATCTTGCCGACGGCTTGTCGGGACCTGTACGGAAAACCCCGCGCGCCTCAGCCGGCGAGCGAGGCCAGGTCCTCCCCGGCCCAGCGCGGGCCCACCCCTGCCACCGCCACGGCACGCGCGTCGTCACCGATGGCGGCGGCGTCCGCGCCCGTCGTCCGTTCGATGACCACGTGCAGCCGGTCCTCCGACAGCTCCTCGACCCGGCCCTCGCCCCACTCGACCACCACCACGGACTCCGGCAGCGACACGTCGAGGTCCAGGTCCTCCATCTCCTCCAGACCGCCGCTCAGCCGGTAGGCGTCCACGTGCACCAGCGGCGGCCCGTCCCCGAGCGGCGGGTGGACGCGCGCGATGACGAACGTCGGCGAGGTCACCGCACCGCGCACGCCGAGCCCTTCGCCGAGCCCGCGCGCCAGCGTCGTCTTGCCCGCGCCCAGCTCTCCGGTCAGCAGCACCAGATCCCCGGGGCGCAGCAGTTTGGCGAGCCTCCGCCCGAGGTCCCGCATCTGTTCGGTGGAGGTGACGGTCATGCGCGCCGCGGCGGCGTACGGGTCGCTCATACCCGCCGATGGTACGGTCCGCCGTCCCGCCGTACGGCACGCCGTCGGTGGGGGAGCTGTCGGCGTCCTGTGCGGCGGCGAGTGCCGTCTCGACCCCGCCCGTGGAGCCACCTTCCGCCGAGGTCCGGGAGGTCCGACCGGACGATGACCGTTCACGCGGCCTGACGCCGGTGTCCCCCGTGCGCGTGAAGCGCGGCGCCGACGAACGGCCGTAACCAGGAGACGGAACGGGCCGCCGACGAGACGGGAGGGCCCGGGGGCTGCGCTGGGACCTGTGGGACCGGCCGGGGTGCGGCCGCCGACGAGACGGGCGGGCACGAAGACTCCGGGTGCCGGAACCTGCGGGGCCGCCGGGGGAGAGCCGGCCCCGCACCCGCCCACCAGCACCCGCCACCGCCCCCGCCACCGGCACCGGCACCGGCACCGGCACCGGCACCGGCACCGGCACCGGCACCGGCACCGGCACCGGCACCGGCACCGGCACCGGCCCCGGCAAGCGGCAACCGCGCGCATCCGGGAACGTCAGCCCGCCCCACCCAGCGGCAGCAGTTCGATCAGGCGGGCGTTGACCACCTCCGGGTGCTCCAGAATGACCAGGTGCCCCGCGTCCGGCACGATCTCCAGCCTGGCCTCCGGCAGCACCGCCGCGACGGCCCGGCTGTGCTCGACCGGCGTGATCAGGTCCCGCTCCCCCGCCAGCACCAGCACCGGCACCCGCCCGAACACCGGCAGCGCCGCCGCCTTGTCGTGGTCGGTGAACGCCGGGTAGAACTCGGCCACCACGTCGATCGGCGTCGCCCCGATCAGCCGCTCCGCGAACCGGGCCACCGCCGGATCCACCTCCTGTGACCCGAACGAGTAGCGCTTGACCAGGCTCGCGGTGAAGTCGGCGGTGGCCCGCCGGCCCCGTTCCACCAGTTCGGCCTGCTTGCCCAGGGCCCGCAGCAGGCCGGGCAGCACGCGCCGTACCGCGTTGACGCCGACGACCGGCAGGCCGAAGCTGATCTCGCTGAGCCGGCCCGCCGACGTGCTGACGAAGGCCGCGCCGACGACCCGTTCGCGCACCAGGTCCGGGTACTGGGCGGCCAGCGCCATCACCGTCATGCCGCCCATCGAGTGGCCGACCAGCACCAGCGGCCCGGTGGGCGCGGCCGCGTCGATGACGGCCTTGAGGTCGCGGCCGAGCTGGTCCATGGTCAGCGGCGCGCCGTCGCGCTGGGCGCAGCCGCGCGCCGAGCGGCCGTGGCAGCGCTGGTCCCAGTAGACGGCGCGCACGGCGCCGCGCAGGGCCGCCCGCTGGTAGTGCCAGGAGTCCTGGTTGAGGCAGTAGCCGTGGCTGAAGACCACCGTGAGGGGGTCGGGCGGGCGGCGCCGCAGCAGCCTGCCGCGCAGCGACGACTGCGGCGCGGGGAGCGGCGCGCGGGCCTCCTCGACCTCGTAGTACAGCTCGGTGCCGTCGTCGGCGACGGCGGTGCCGGGCGCGCCGCGCAGGGAGCCGAACGGGCTCTGCGCGTCGAGGGCGAGCCGCGCCCTGCGCCGTACGCCGCGGCCGGCGGTCAGCCGCTCCAGCGCGACGCCGGCGGCCACCCCCACGGCGGCGCCCGCGATGCCCGCGCCGTTGCGCCAGCCCGGGCCGACCAGG
>NZ_JAVSCF010000074.1:0-24608 GCF_031932565.1 Streptomyces sp. B1866 | reverse complement strand
TGGTCGCCCACAGCGGCGGCGAGGCGGCGCGCGCCGAGCCCGCCGCCCTGGTCGCCGCGGCCCGGGCCCTGGGGCTGCGGGCGTACGCGGCCGCGCACACCGAGGACGGCAGGCGGCGGCTGGCAGAGCTGGTCGGCGCCGCCTCGGGCGAGCAGACACCGGCCGGCGGCCCCGACCCCGTCGCCGCGGACGCGGCGGACGCGGCGGTCACCGTCTCCGGGCTGCTGTCCGGCCACGAGGGCCCGGGCCGGGACGGGGACGGCGCGCTCGCCCTCGACCTGCTGGCCGTCCTGGACGCGCCGCAGCTCGACGTGGAGGAGGCCGCGACGCTCGTGGAGTCGCTGCCGGACGGCGCCCGGCTGGTGCTGA
The DNA here is from genome assembly GCF_031932565.1 of Streptomyces sp. B1866. NCBI lineage: Bacteria > Bacillati > Actinomycetota > Actinomycetes > Kitasatosporales > Streptomycetaceae > Streptomyces > Streptomyces sp. B1866. The sequence continues at coordinate 24,239 of NZ_JAVSCF010000074.1, read as the reverse complement.
GCGGAGATCCCGGGGTGCTGGGCCCGGCCGGGCCCGGACGGGTCTTCGCGGACGTCCTCGCCGCCCGCTGCTGCCCGCAGGTCGTCTCCCGCACGCCCGACCCCGGCCCGATCGGCGAGCTGGTCTCGGGCATCGGGGTCGGCGAGCTGGCCCAGGTCGAGGCACCCGGCAAGGAAGTGGTGATCGTCCCGGTGCGCGACGCGGGCGAGGCGGTGCACCGGACCGTCCAGCTCGTGGCGGACTCGGTGCCCCGCGCGATCGGGGTCCCGGCCGAGCACACGCAGGTGATCACCCCGGACCACGGCGGCCCCGCCGGTACGCGGGCGCTCAACGCCGCCCTGAAGGAGCGGCTGAATCCCGGCCCCGGCCGGTTCGGCGGCTTCGACCCCGGCGACCGCGTCGCCTACACCCCGGTTCCCGGGCGCACGCTGCCCGGCACGGTCGTCTCGGCCGACACCGCCGGCCTCCACCTGGCCTGCGAGCGCGCGACCGTCGTCGTACCGCCCGAGCGGGTGGCCGACACGGTGCGGCACGGCTGGGCGCTCACCGCCCACCAGGCGGCCGGCAGGCGGTGGCCCGCGGCCGTCGTGGTGCTTCCGGGCGACGCCGCCGCGCGGCTCACGCGCGCCTGGGTCTACACGGCCTTCGGCCGCGGCGAGCGGCACCTGTCCGTGGTGCACGGCGCCGAGGGGGCGCTGCCGCGCGCGGTCGCGGAGATCCCGGGCCAGGAGCGCACCACGCGGCTGCGGTCGCTGCTGCGGGATCAGGGCGCGGCGGCCGGGTGACCCCGGCGTCGGTCTGCCGGGCGCCCGGGCCGGGAGCGCCCTCGGCAGACCGCAGGCCACGCCGCGGCCGGGGGCCGCCCGGCCCGGCAGCCGCAGGGGGCGCGGCGTGCCGTCACGGGCGGCGCCGGGGCTCGCAGGACGCGGGGTCCGCCGGACGAGAACGGACGAGGACGGTACGGGCGTGGGCGCGCCGGATCCGGGCCCGGTCGGGCTGGGCGGCCCGGGCGGCGCCGCCGCCTCGCCGATCCCGCCCGCCCGCTGCCCGTACCCGTGGGCTGGGGGGAGTGGTGCGGTCCCGCCCGGCAGGGAGGGGCGACGGTCGGCGCGGGCCGCCGAGAGGCCTCGGGAGGCCGCCCGGCAGCCACCGGAAGCGACCACCCGGCTCCATCCCCTGCCCCGCGGCCCCCGCGCGCCCGTACGGGCCTCAGCGCCCGGGGTCGACCACTTCCAGGTCGTCGTCGCCGAGGTCGTCGTCCTCGTCCGCCTCGTCGGTCCCGTCGAAGTCGGCCTCGTCGGCCTCCTCGACTTCCTCGGCCTCGTCCGCCTCCCCGTCGTCGTCGAAGACCGAGCTGACGTCGAACCGGCACACGACCCGCTGCGCGTCCGCCTGATCGAAGGGTGACGAAAGCCACTCCCCCGGTTCGGCCAGCTCGTCCAGGGCCGCCACCCACAGGGTGGAGTCGCCCTCCTCCAGGCCGAACTCCTTGTGCCGGGAGGCGATCTCGTCGGGCTCGTACTCGCCGAAGAGGACGCCGAGCGCGGCGTGCACGCTCTTGCCGACGGCGGCGGCCGCCGCGCCCTGCACGCCGTTCACCGACGTGATGTCCGGGTCGAGGTCGGCGACCCGCTGGGCCTGGGCGAGCAGCCGCTGCGGCTCCACCACCGCGTAGTCCCTGCGGATCAGCACGCTCAGCGCGCTCGGCTCCTCCGGGCCGGTGTAGGCGGGCAGGGAGTCGTCGCCGACGACCTCGAAGGGCGTCACCTCGTCGTAGGCGTCGTACAGCAGCTCGTCGTAGGTCTCGGCTGCCGCGGCCAGCTTGTCGAACGCGGCGGAGACGGCCGGGTCGTCCTCCCCCGAGCGGCCTTCGACGGCGTCGAGGTGACGGTCCAGGGCGGCCTTGAGCGCCTCGAGGGCGGCGCGTACCTCGGCAGCGGTTGGCTGCGCAGCATCAGACATAGTGCAGACGCTATCCGTACCAGGGCAGTTCCCGCACAATAGATGCGATGCCGGAATATGAATTCTGTGACGTGTACGTGCCCCGGGGGGTCTCCCGCAAGGCCGCGACACGCCTGCTGACCGACCATGCCGAGTACGGACACTGGGAGCTGGACCGCCTGAGGCTGTATCCCGACGGCAGCCGCAGAGTGCGGCTGCGGCGCCGGATCATCCGCCAGTTGCGCGCCACGTGGTGAACGTCACCTGAGCCCGGCCGACGGGCGGTCACGCGACGGCCGGAGCGCGGCGGGCGATGACCGCGCCCGGCGAGGTCGGCCGACCGCCCGGTCGGCGCGTCCCCGCCCGCGCCCCTGCCCGGGACCGGCGCGCCCCGGCCCGGCCGGGCCCCGCGAGGGGCGCGGCGCGTACCGGAGCGGGGCCGACCCGGAGCGGGGCCGACCCGGAGCGCCCCCGGCAGGACGCGCTCCGAATCGCCCCTGCCGGCGCCGGTGTCAGTTGCGCCAGGCCCGGGCGCGGCGGTAGAGCACCGCGCCCGCCAGCAGCATGCCCGCGGCGGCCGGAGCGGCCACGTCGAGCGCGCCGACGCCCGTCTCCGCCAGCTGTCCGGGGTCGCCGAGGTGCGCCGGGGCCGGGTCGCTGTGGGCGGGCCGCGCCGGGTCCCCGGGGGTGGCGGCGGAGGTGTGGACGGTGCTGGACGGGCCGTGGGTCGCTGGCCGGGGCTTCGAGGGGCCGTTCGGGTGCACCGGCGTGTGCGGCCGCGGCTGGTTCGGGTGCGGCTGCTGGGGCCGCGGGTGGACGGTGGTGTGCTCGCCGACCTGGGTGCAGGTGTTGTCCGAGGCGGGGTTCGCGAGGCCGATGACGTTGACGCTGTTCCCGCACACGTTCAGGGGGACGTGCACGGGCACCTGGACGGTGTTCCCCGACACCACGCCGGGCGAGCCGTGCGCGGAGCCCACGGCGCCGCCGGCGCCGGCACCCCCGTGCCCGCCCACGCTGTCCACCTGGGTGCACGTGTTGCCCGAGGCGGGGTTCAGCAGCCCGATGATGTTGATCGTGTTGCCGCAAAGGTTCACCGGGATGTCGATCGGGACCTGAACCGTGTTGCCCGACAGGACGCCGGGCGAGCCCACGGCACTGCCCTCGGCTCCGGTGCCGGCGTGTGCGTAACCACTGGCCGCCGCGAGCATGCCGCTCGCGGCCGCCACGGTGATCAGGCCCTTCTTTGCGGTCTTGCGCATGTGTATTCGCTCCCCTGCCTTACTGAGTACGGAGTGCGACGCGGGCGAGAGGCGTCCACGTCGCGAGCCCAGTGGCCCCGGAGCGCGGGTCGCGCGCTCCGGGGCCACTGGTGTTACAGCCCCGAGGGGCCGTGACGCGACGTCACTTGATCCCGCAGGCGTTACCCGACGCCGGGTTCAGCAGCCCGATGATGTCGATCGTGTTGCCGCAAAGGTTGATCGGCAGGTGCACGGGCACCTGGACCACGTTGCCGGACACCACGCCCGGGGAGCCCGAGGCCTCCCCGCTCGCACCGGAGTCCGCAACCGCCATCCCCGCACCGGCGAGCACGAGACCACCGGTGGCGGCCGCGACAGCGACGACCTTCCTGATCATTTCTTTTTCCTCCTGCTTTGGTACAGCGGCCCCAGCCATGGACCGCACCCCGTGAAACGAGGAGGAGGGGGGCAGGCTACGAAAGGAATGCGCCAACCACTCGTATTGATTAACTCTGAAACAGGTGCTCGAAATCAGATCATCCGATTTACGGTTGTTTCCTCCGTTCTTGCGGCCGCGCCGGTTCCACCGGCCGCCCATACGGGGCGGATCCGGCAGGAACGGCACACCGGGCAATGCCACGGCTCAGCAGGCGTCCAGGAACCGGTCGAGCACCCGCACCCCGAACTTCAGCCCGTCCACCGGCACCCGCTCGTCCACGCCGTGGAACATCCCCGCGAAGTCCAGCTCCGGGGGCAGCCGCAGCGGCGCGAAACCGAAGCAGCGGATGCCGAGGTCGTCGAAGGACTTCGCGTCCGTACCGCCGGACAGGCAGTACGGGACGGCCCGCGCGATCGGGTCCTCGGCGCTGAGGGCCGTCTGCATCGCGTCGACCAGCGCGCCGTCGAAGCTGGTCTCCAGCGCCTTGTCCGCGTGCACGTCCTCGCGCCGCACGCGCGGGCCGATGATGCTGTCGATCTCCGCCAGGAACTCCTCCTCGTAGCCCGGCAGGAAGCGCGCGTCCACGTGCGCCGTCGCCTGACCCGGGATCACGTTGACCTTGTAGCCGGCGCCGAGCATGGTCGGGTTGACGGTGTTGCGCAGCGTCGCGCCGATGAGCTTGGCGATGCCGCCGAGCTTGGCGAGCGTGGCGTCCATGTCCTCCGGGTCGAGCGGGGTGCCCAGCGCGTCGGACAGCTCGTCCAGGAAGGACCGCACGGTCTTGGTCAGCCGCACCGGGAAGCGGTGCCGGCCCAGCCGCGCGACCGCCTCGCACAGCTCGGTGATGGCGTTGTCGGTGTTGGTCATCGAGCCGTGCCCGGCGGTGCCGTCCACGGTGAGCCGCATCCAGTGCATGCCCTTCTCCGCGGTCTCCACCAGGTACAGCCGCAGCTGCTCGTTCACCGTGAAGGAGAAGCCGCCGACCTCGCCGATCGCCTCGGTGACCCCCTCGAACAGCTCCGGGTGCCGGTCCACCAGGTGCCGCGCCCCGTACGTGCCGCCCGCCTCCTCGTCGGCGAGGAAGGCCAGCACCACGTCCCGCGGCGGCTTGCGGCCGCTGCGCAGCCGGTCCCGCACGACCGCGAGGGTCATCGCGTCCATGTCCTTCATGTCCACCGCGCCGCGGCCCCACACGCACCCGTCCGCGACCTCGCCGGAGAACGGGTGGTGGGTCCAGTCGTCCGCGTTGGCCGGGACCACGTCCGTGTGCCCGTGGATGAGCAGCGCGGGCCGCGACGGGTCCTCCCCCTCGATCCGCGCCACCGTCGACGCCCTGCCCTTGTGCGACTCGAAGATCCGCGGTTCGAGTCCCACCTCGGCGAGCTTCTCGGCGACGTACTCGGCGGCGGCCCGCTCCCCGGGGCCGGAGTGGTCGCCGTAGTTACTGGTGTCGATCCGGATCAGATCCCGGCAGAGGTCCACCACCTCGTCCTGGCCGGTGACCGTGCTGCCGCCTGCCGCGGCCGATACCGACTCGCTCACGCTGCCTCCTCCTCTTCACTGCCGCGGAGCGCCCGCACGCGCGTGCGACCCGCGACGGGGTCCACAGCCATCCTCCCCCGCCCGCCCACCCGGCCCAAGGCGGCGGCGCCGCCGTCACGCTCCCGACACACGGCGGCTCCCCCGGGCACGGCGTCCGGGCGCGTCCGCGGCCCGGACCGGCCAAGGCCCCGGCGTGACCACGCGTGATCGGCGCCGCCGGATCTTTGCTATGGTTTCCCCCGTCGGAACGGCCGCGAGCCGGACGGCAGGCAGACACCTGGTCCGGGTGGCGGAATGGCAGACGCGCTAGCTTGAGGTGCTAGTGCCCGTTAAGGGCGTGGGGGTTCAAGTCCCCCCTCGGACACGCGCACTATTCACCCGTCCCACGGGGACGATGCCAACATCGGCCTCGTGGGCGGTTGGATCGTAGGAAACTTGCAGGTCAAACGCTTTGTAGAGATCCCCTAGACGGGTTGAATCCTCCAGTTTGGCTCCCACATCACCAAGACTGGCGATCATGGCGCGCATCTCATCCTCCCTCAGCGTGTCGGCGACCGGCGCACTGTCCAACTCGGAGCGTGCCGCCGCCCGCTCCGCTTGAGCTTGGTTGATCACCTCAACCAGCGCCATCGGATCTATCCCCGCCTCTATGGCCGCCTGGTGCCGCCGTAGCCGCTCCTCAGCACTCGCAAGCCTCTTCTTCGCTGCTGCCAGCAAGTCACGCCCACCGTCGCGTCCGGCCTCTTGAGTGCCGAGTAGCTCCGCGATCGTGTTGTCTACGTTCTCCGGGGCGAACAGGCGGCCAATCCACTCGTTCACCTCGTCACAAAGTGGCTCCTCACGCAAGTAGACCGTTGGCGGGTGCGATGCCAGCACGGGCGAGTTCGGGGCAAGAGTGCGTGACGGACAGCGGTAATACATCCCGTGGGCGCGCGGGCTGTCTTCCATTTTTCGCGTGCACAAAGAGCAGCGGATACGACCCCGAAAAATATACTCACGCTTAGTCGCCCGGCCGCTGCGCTCGTGTTTACGAGCGGTGGCTAGTCCCCCGGCGGCTTTCGACCGACGAAGCAACTGCGCCTGAGTGAACACCTCCACAGAGACGATTTCAGGGTGCGCGGGTTTACGGGAACGCACAACGCGGTCCGGGTTAGAGCGACGGAATCGCGTCACATTCCCGGCGGCCACATCATCAGGATCAATCAAAGTTTCTTGCTTAGTCCAACGACCAAAGAACGCATAGCCGGTGTAGCGCGGATTATCGAGGATCGCGCGCACGGTGCTGCCCTGCCAGCCGTCCGCGATACGGTGACTGTTTTGCTGCGGTCGTTGCGCGGACGGGCAAGGGATACCGTCAAGGTTGAGCCCGTTGGCGATGGCACGGTCTCCTTTGCCGCTAAGGTATTCGGCGAAGATCCGACGCACTACCTCAACGGTTTCCTCGTCAAGTACGAGGATGCGCAGCCGGTATCCCTCGGCTGCTTTACGCGGGTTCGGGTGCGGCCCGGCATCAACGACACGATAGCCGTACGGTGCCCGACCACCTTGAAAACGCCCCTCGTTGATGACTTGAGCGTCCATTGCCGCCCTCACGCGCGCTTGCACATGTTGACGCTCTGATTCACTCATGCCGCCGAGCAGGCTCATTAGCATTTTGTGCGAGGGGTTTCGGGAGTCGTATTTACCACCGAGTTCAGGAACCCAGAGATCGACGCCGTACGCCTCGAACCTGGGAGCAATGAGCGAGAATTGATTACCGAACCAGCACCGAGTACCCTCCCCGACTACCACGCCATTCCATCCACGTTTTGGGTTTTTCAACTCCGCTAACAGTTGCGAGGCATCCTGGCGTCGCCCCCATGGAACGGAACGTGATTGGCCTATGTCAAAGAAGTTGGCGACCACAACGCCGCCTAGTGGCTCAACAAATTTTCTCGCGTTGCCGAGTTGCCAGCCTTTAGATGTTTCCGGATCTTGGTTGTCTTCTGTAGAGCAACGACCATAGGACGCCAACGGGCCAATTCCGTCTTCGACGTTTTCAAGAACCTCAATGCCGAGTAGTTCATCCAGTGTTGCCCAAGGGTTACTGATTGCCTCTGTCGTCATGTGTGCTTCTCTCCTCTTGGGATTCGCCGCTTCGGCTATTCGTGAGCTCTATCAATATCTCCAGCAATACGCGGGCGACAGGCGGCGTAATAGGTGGTGGATCGGCTGGCAAATTCACCTTAATAGGTGTTGTCTCCGGTTGCTTTCTTTCTGCGCTGTTGCCGGGCTCGGGGGCTTGCTTCATCGTCCAGTCACCCCCGCGCATTTGGGTTGTCTTGCAGCAACTCAGAGGCGAGATATTCGGCGGCGGTGTTGTCCAGGCAGACGCTAAGCAGGAGATTCGCCGGAGCCGGTAGCGCCGTAATCATGCGGGCTATCGCATCGCAACGCGCTGGTGTCAGTGCTGTGATTAGCACCCGTGGCATTACTGCGGTGGGGCCGTGTCCGCCGAGTTGAGCAAAGCCGAGATAGGCGCGGAGTTTGGCGCGCAGACGAGGAATTGTTTCGGTTCCTAGGTCTACTTCTATCCACCACGCATCTTGATGCGTTGGGGTGGAAAGCAGCGTATAAGCGTCTGGTTTGAGGAAACCTCCAGCACCATTTGGCCACCAGCATTCGGGCTCTGTAGCAAATTCAGCCAATTCGAAATTGCTGCTACGAGAGCTTTCTGCCAGGCAGACATAGAACTCTGAAATGGCTAGCGTGTGCGCTAGAAATGCCATTCCTGGTTCGCGAGGTCGCCGGGGCGGGGCGCTATCACCGTCTTGTACCGCCCATTGGCGAAGGAGTTTGGCCCCGGCGGTGTCGAGAGTGAATAGCAGACCGTCAGACCCGGCGCGGACGCCACCGATACGGCGCTCCAATGTGGCTAGGACGCGCCAGGAAACCAGACGGGACAGAACACGGCGGCGGGTGCGTTCCGCGCTCACAGGCGCCAGCGCGGCGAAGTGCAGACGTTGTATCTGTAGGCCGGAGAGAACTCGGCACTTTTGCACCGCGCGAATTACGCTCATATCTCTCTGAGAGATTCGTCCGTTGAGCCATTGGAGATGAGAGGACCGGACACGGGAAGGAGAGGGAGACCGGTTCATGGGCGGGCTCCCGAAGGAAGAGAGTTGTGGACGCTAACGCAGGCCGGACCCGAGCCGACCAGGCAGGCCGCCAGGGGTTGGCTCGACGCGAGCGGGTAGGCGGCCGGGTAGCCGAGCGGGCAGGCAAGCAGAACATCAGTCATCGGTCTCACCGCCCCGAGGTGAGCGGCCGATCTGGATTTCGCCGCTGACGTTGATACGGGCCGCTAGCCCGGCCTCTACGTCTTCCCGAGGAACGCCGTAGCGCTGGAACGAGGCCGCCGCCAATTCGGCGCCGTCGGTGGTGGGTTCGGGCAGCGGGGCCGTAATTCCGGTGACCGGGGATAGGACTTGGTTGTCCACGCACGGTTTCATCGCGATTTCGTAGCGCGCGAGTCCCATCAATTCCGGCGCAGTCAACGGTGCGAAGAACCTGGATAGGTCTTTGGCGTCGTCGTAGCCGAGTTGGAACGTGATGTGCGTGCGGGCCGTACTACGGACGGCGGTTTTCACCGCGTCCGGCAACTGGCCCAAATGCTGATGAGCGAGGGTGAGGCCGACGCCCAGACTCCGGGCTTGGGCGAGCATGTCCGCCAAGTCGAGCGGAATCCTGAGCACGTCCTGAAATTCGTCGATGTATGCCCAGACAGGGCGGCGTTTCGCAGCGGGGATGTGCTGCTGTTTGAGGGTCGTTTGCCAGAACGAGGACAACAGCAGCGCCCCAACCAGTTGCGCGGCCTCAGTCCCGATGACGCCGCGCGACAGCGGCACGAGAACGATACGGCGCTCCCGAAACAGCGTGGCGAGGTCGAGGCCGTCAGGCTGACCGAGCATGAGCCGCAGCGACGTTTTCAGCGTGAACGCGCGGAGCTTGTTCAGCACGGGCCCGATGACTTGGGCCTGTTCGGCGTCGCTCAGGTTCTCATACCAAGCCCAGAACGGGCGCACACCTGCCGCGATGCTTTTTTGTTTGAGGACGTAGCGGCGTAGCGCCGGGTTGGTCAGCAGCTCCGGCAATTCGCACAGCGTAAACCGGGAGCCGTCCGGCGCTTTCGAGGACGTGAGAGTCAGCAGCCCCGCCCGCAGTACGTCCGCCGTGCGCGGCCCCCAGGACGACCGGAACAAGTCCGAGAAGACGTGCACCACGTGATCTACGACTAGTTCGCGTTCATGCTCGCTCCCGCCGAAATTGAGGATGTTGAAGCCGACCGGCCTTTCCGTGTGGGCAGGGTCGAGAATCACCACATCGTCCCAGCGGTGTTCGGGAATGCGGTTCAGAACGTCGTGCGTGTAGTCGCCGCGCGGGTCAATAACAAGTGCCGAGTCTCCGGCAGCGATGTCTTGCCCGGACATATTCGTCAAGGCGGTTGTCTTTCCTACCCCGGTTGGGCCGATCATCCACGTATGCCTGAGCCGGTCCGCCTTTTTGAGTGCCAGAGGCCGGCTGAGAGATCCGGGGTAATTGCTGGTGGCCATGATGGCACCGGTACGGGGCATAGAAACCGGGGCCGGGAGTTGACGGCAACCGGCAAGCGCCAAACCGGGAAGGAACAACTCTCCGAGCGGAATGCCAATAACTCCAGCCGCTTCGCGGGTGTTGAGGAGCAACGGCCATTTGCCGATGGGGATTGTGGCCCATCGGGCCCGCCGCTTTGTCAACACAGCGGGAATCCACCAGCGGCGCACGATGTGCGCTCCAGGGGCATTGAGCACCCGCAGCGGCCCCCATACCCGCCCCAACAAACCCGTGGCCGTGCGGCGATTCACGCCGAAGACACCGACACGAGCAATCACATGCAGCAGCGGGTCTTTATCTTTGGCGCGTTGAGCGCGGATGTCGTCGGCATCGGCCGGGGCCGTGTTGTCCAACCACCACGGCAACAACGGATTGCGGTCTTTCTTCGGTGTGCGGATTGGGGCCGGTGTCCGCGCCCCGTAAAACACCCACTGCACCCGGATGTTGGCCCCGACCGGCAACGGTTGCAGCGCGGCCAAGAAAGCGGCGTTAGCCGCTTGCGTGCGGTCAGCAGCGAGGGGGCGGCGGTTATTCGTCAGCCGCAGCTCTACGGCCCTCTTAAGGCGGGGTCGGGTGGCTAGATAGCGCGCGTCTTCCTCTAGCCGAACACCCGGCAGGGCAGCTTGCGCGGACGCTTGTACGGTGGTTACCAAAAAAGACGGCACCAAAAGCACGTGACCGATCCCGGCGACGTTCGCCACAGTCTCCACAACGACCGGAGCGCAAGAACGGAACCCAAACCGGCCCTTACGCGCGGTCGCAGTTCGCAGCACTGCGAGAAAAGCGGAAACCTGATCGCCGGCCAGACCTCGCGGGAACTGCACCGTAAAGGCGACCAGAGAGCGGCGCCACAAGTAGGCGCCAAAGAAGCGGGAGCCAAAGCCGAATACCCACAAGGCCATCCATGCCAGGGCGAAAATCCAGATCTCGTTCATAGGAGATGATTTCTGTGAAGGGCACCCCGCATCCGCCCCGCCTTGAGGGCGGGTGCGGGGTGCATACGGGGTTTATCTAGAAGGGGCTGCGCTGGTCACGCTCGTGGCCGCTGGTGAGAGTCGCGGCCTCATAGCGGGCGCGGCTCGCCAGTTCGCCAGCGTGCACCCACATTTCCGGGCACACCATGCCCACCACGTCCATGATTTCGGCTTTGCGGAGCAGGAAACTTGCCCATTCGTTGGCTCCGGTTCCGGCCTCGGGCACAGTGGCCACCAGCGAAAAGAGCATGGAGCCGACGACGTTCTTTAGGGGTCGAGACGCCATAATTCCCACCCCTTTCAGAACAGCCAGCCGAGCGCGGTACCTACCACGTCCGGAAGCGTGTCCAGGACGGACGAGCGGGACTTTCCCCCGCCGCCACTTCCGCCGCTGTGCTTGTCCCTGAATGACAGCAGTTTCGCCGCCTTGGCGACCCAGCGCCAAATCCAAATCAGACCCATGGAGTGAACTCCCTTTTTCCTACTCGGTTGTTCACGGTCACCGTGACCGCTCCACAATGCTGGGCCGAATCGTTGGTAGGTCTCCGCTCGTTTCGTGACCGGTCCGAGGTAGATCTACGGAGAACTCCGGTAGGTGACCGGTAGGTTTCCGGTAAGCCTGTGGTATCTACGCAGGTACAAGCACCCACGAATGCTGAACCCACACAAAAATGAGCGGCCATCGAGCATGCACCTATGGCGCCGTTTTGGGCCTAGTTGGCGATGTCGTGTGCGCCGAAACTTTCAGGAGCCGGCCCGGCCTGCTGGAGACGATAAATTTCCATCGCCAGGTCAAACAACAAGGCGCCTTCGTGCCAATCACGACGGAAGGTTTCCACCGAGGTAAGACCCAAGAGGTGCGCGGCATCGCTTCGACGGGCTTCTAGATTCTTCGTACGCATCGCCGGAGTTAGAGCGAGCACAATGGAAAGTGCCTTACCTGCATCAGCTCCGATTCTTTCCACACCCGCGTTAATTAGCGCTTCTGTGTGTAGAGCCCGCTTGGGCGCATCGGCATCGGGATGTTCAGCGGCCGGGGCAATGATGTCGATGACTTCCGGCGCGTAACGCAATAGGCGCGCGGCGGTGGCCCCATGACGGCAAGCCCGGCGCAGCTGCTGATGCAGTGCATCAATATCGAGGTAGCCGGACGCGCTCACGTCATATTCCCCTGTGAGCTAAAAAATCCGGCACGTTGACCGAGCGTAGTTCGCACGTTCCAATTAGGTCCGTTCTTGCTACGCGCAAGTACGTCGCCGTGGCGTTGGTGTCGATGCATGCGATCTAGCACGCCCCATAGACCCCAAAAAGTGCATGTTGTGTGGGATTTTCGGGAATTCCCACCAGGTTTGCACCCCTGAAAACCGGGTGATCATGCGCATACATCGCGTGAAGGGAAAAAGCTATGGCCAACGATCCCCGCTCGGCAGCAACCCCCACCCCCAGGCCCCGACCCGGCCAAAGTGCCGCCGTGTTTTGTGCCACAGTGCGTCAGCTCCGCATCCGAGCCAGGCTCACGCAAGAATCGCTTGCGAGTTCAGTGGGGATGTCGAACTCTACGATTTCCCGTTTCGAAAACTACACCGATCACCGCAAGTTTCCCGACTGGGAATACGTGGATGCGGCGGTGCGGTACTGCTTGAAAAGGACAGGCATAGGCGAACAACAAATCAGAGCTGAGATGACGCTGTGGCGCACCGCGTGGATTGATGCCAGAAACAGTCATGAACGGCATCACGAGACCCCCGACGCGCCATCAGGCCACAGTGAACCAAGCACAGATGGTGGCCCAGGCGCCACAGAGCCGCCCAGGCCCGGCCTAGTCGAGCCTGTAGAGGAGTTCCGCCACAAGACGCCACGCCCGCCTGTAGAAGCCCCGGTCAGACTGCGCAGACGGCGACGCGTGGCCCTAGCACTGGCCCTCGCAGTCGCGACCGGCACAGGGACGGGCATCTACAAGGCCATCGCTAATGGGCAGGAAACCCCCCAAGGTCCGAGCGCAGCCACAGGCGAGGAAATCCGTTCCGAAACAGTTAAACCCTCCGCGCAAAATTCCCCGCCGCTGCATTGGTCCGGAGTGATTGACGCTCTCGACGATAAACAAGGCATCGACCTAGACACGGGTGTCACCGCCGACCAGAACGCCCCCGGAGTAGATATCAGTTTCTACGGCCAGACAAGCCACATCGGAGCAATGGCCCAGCCCGTGCAATACACCGTCCTACCAGGCCAGGCCAAAACCGAGCGTCACGAATGCGCACACGCGGCCAACTGGACTCGACTGTATAGCGACGTCTACAGCCTGGCCGCAGGCCGCGCCATCTGCGTCAAAACCAGCGAAGGAAGATTCTCAATGCTCATCATCGAAAAACCTGCGACTAATGCCACAGGCGTGATCGGCTTCCGGTATCTCACCTGGAAATGAGCCATCACACCCCAGCGCGCGGGATCGAGTAGCGGCGCCCGGCTGGCCGGTGGGCAACTTGCATACAGTCATGCCGGGATGGGACGCTGCCCGTCCTGTCTGTCTGTGCTGGGAGCGTGGGGCGCACATGCGCGAAGTTGAAGTCAAGTACCGGGTGAGCGACCGTGAGGCGCTGCACGTGGCGCTGAAAAAACGAGGTATCAAGCTCGGTGAGCCGATCTATCAAGACGACCAGGCATACGCCCCGAACGGGTGGCAGTTCGGAGACAACAAGCTAGGCGTGTCTTTCCTGCGATTGCGCACCGTCAATAACCGGCACACGTTCACGCTCAAGCAACCGACCATTAACGCGCTGAGCTGCCTAGAGCACGAATCCGAAGTGAGCGACCGCGAACAGATGCACCAGGCCATCATGCACATGGGCTTCTACCCCACCGTGCGCGTGGCCAAGACTCGGCAGACAGCAGAGTTCGACGGAATCTCGCTGTGCGTGGATGACCTAGAGGGGGTCGGCACGTTCTTGGAGCTTGAGCGCATGGTGCCCGAGGGCGTCAGCGAAAGCGCCGTACAAGACGAGCTAGCCGCATTCGTGACCAGTCTCGGAACAACAGCGGAGCGCACCACCAAGTCGTACGATTCGGTGGTGCGCTCCGCGCAGACTGAGTAATTCAGCAAGCCGATATCCGACCGAGGATTTCCGCGCACAGCGTGTCGGTGACGGTGTGCGCGGATTCGGTGCGGATGTGGTGCACGAACACGGGCCAGCCCGCCGTTTCCAGCGCCTGAGCAACGTGGCCGTACAGCTCTATTTCACTTGCGGTGCGGGCCAAACCACCCCGGTGAAAGCGGCTATACAGGCCCCGGCGGTTGGCCTGTTCGCGGGCGCGGGTCGGCTCGCCGGTCAAAATCACCGACAGGCCGGGGGCTTGGGCGTGTTTGTTCAGTTGCCACACGAAATCCGTTGGCACGCCGTCAAGGTTTTGCAAAACCAGCGATGAGGCTACGTAGCGGTCGCAGATCACCACGTGGCCGGCATCTAGGGCGGGGTGGATTTCGTTCACGAGGTGCTGATAGCGGTCAGCGGCCACCAAGCACGCCAGAGTGAGCCCCTGGTATTCGTCGGTGCCAAAGCGCACGAGATTACCGAGCGGGGTGCTGGTGGGCTCTTTGGTGGCTATTGCCGAATATCCGTGTTCGGTGAGCCGCTGGGCGATCATCCCGGTGACGGTGCTTTTCCCGATGCCGCTGGGGCCGTCGATGGTGACAAAGAAGCCCGTCATTTCCTGCCGCTCCGCTCGTATTGGGCGCGAGAAAGTTTGATCAGTTGCAGCCGGATTAGGGGCACGCTTGCCTCTCCGAATTGGATTCCAACGGAGAAGTTGAATTCGTCCCGGCCGCGCATGGCCTCATCCAGACCACCGTCTGTGAGGTCTACGGCCGAATAGTCGAGAAGCTGTTCCGGCTTGTATTTGCCGGTGGCCATCAGCCGGGACCATTCCGGGGTGCCGGGATAGGGCCGAAACTCGAACACGCTCGCCCGGAATTTTCCGGGCTGGTTGTCGGTGAGGTTCCAGAGTTCTTGCACGAGCCGTACGGTTTGGTACATCTCGGCGCGCGTTTCGGTGGGGAATCCGAGGATGAAATAGCCCTTGACGGAGATTCCTCGTTCGGTCAGGCGCCGTACGACCGACTGTGTCATCTCTGGCGTGATGCGTTTGCCCATATATTTCAACAGGCGTTCGCTGCCGGATTCGATTCCTAGCGCGACTTCCCGGCATCCGTTGGCCACGAGGGTGTCTAGTAGCGCGTCGTCGGCGCGGTGCAGGATGTTGATTCGCCCGGTGGCATCCCACACGAACTCATCACCAATACGCTCGGCGGTGAATGCGTCCATGCACTGACGGATGAACCGCTCGTAACCTAGGAACAGGTCATCGACGAAACGGAATGCCGTCACGTTGTAGTCAGAGCGCAGGGCCGCCATTTCGGCCATGATGTTTTCCGGCGTGCGGGTGCGAATGGTGATGTCTTTGTTCGCGCTCACCGCCGCGCCGCAGAACGAGCAGTCATAGGGGCAGCCGCGCGCCCCGACCATGTTGGCCTCAATCCGCCCGTCATTCGCCCGGTAGGGGTCATCGGTCAGAAAGCTGCGATCGACAAAGGGCAGGGCGTTGATGTCCGGAGACAAGTGGTGCCCGTTCCCGGAGCGCTTGCCGCTGGCGGGTTTGTGCGTGTCGGCGTCAAGCCACATCACGCCGGGAAGTTCAGTACGGCGGTGTTTGTCGTGCAGCAGCTCGACTACGCGCGTTTCGCCCTCGCCCAGCACGAGGGCTTCGAGGCGGTGAAAGCGGGAGTCTGTAATGATTTCGGTGGGCATGGCTTTGGCTTGGTGGCCGCCCACCATCACCGAAATGCCGGGGTCCAAGCCGGAAGCGATGCGCGCGCTCAACTCGTACGTGGGCGCGAGGAGATTGAAGCCCACCCATCGGGGCGCGAACGTGTTGATGATGCGTTGGGTTTCCTCGATACCGAGTCCGATGGCCTCAGCGTCCAACACGCCCACGTTGAAGCCCTGTTGTGCGGCGTAGGTGGCGATATAGCCCATGCCCAGCACCGGTAACGTGAAATCGTTGACACGCGGACGCTCCGTGTAGTCACGAAGCGGCGCGTTCACGAACAGGGCGTCAATGGGCTGTGACGTGTCAGCTCCGGCGATGAGCGGCTTAACTTGTTCCTGCATGATGATTCCCCCAAGCAAGGGTGAGTAGGGTCATTACCGACAGGTGAGGACCACATAGCCCCCGCCACGTTTTGCTGAATTCGGTTTCGGTGCTCGGCCACGTCATCGACGGCGCGGCACGTTTAGCCCACGTACGCACGGCCAAATCCGCGTACGGGTACAAATCCCAGGCGTTCCAGTAATCGGCTACGGCCGCGCCGGCCGTCCACACACCAATTCCTTTGACCTTCGGCAGCGTGGCCACCAATTCGGTTGGGGTCAGGGATTCCCACGCCTTGTGGTGCTCCCAATACGCCTCGGCCGCTTGACGCAAAGGGCGGCGCTTGAACGCCATACCGACGCGCACGAAGTCGTCATCGGACATAGAAAGCGTCCGCGTCGGAGTCGGAAACAGGGCGTAGGTGTGGCCGGTGGGCAGAGCGACTTTTTCGCCGTAGGTGTCGCAGAACAGCCGATAGAGCTTGGTGGCCTGCGGGGCGCGGATGACCTGGCGGACGATCGCTGTGCCGATGGCGTCCCACAGCGACGGGTTACGGAAACGCCGTACCGGGGTGATGCCACCGAGGGCGGCCAGCAGCTCGGCCGCGCCCCCAGGCGAACCCGCGTCAAGCGCGAACTCGTCGGCCTGTGGGAGCGTCTTGGCGCCGTCGAGGGGCGTAACGGTGAGCTGGGCGCCCATGGCGCGCACGGCCCACCGTTCGCCGCCCGGCATGGCGAATACGCGGGTGTACTGGCCGTCGATGGGACGCCATGCGGGGTGTTCTGTCATGGTGAGTTGAGGACTGGACACAGTGGAACTCCTTGCGGATGCAGGACTGTTGCTGGCGGCAGATCATCGCATGCGGAACGGCCTTTGAGCGGGTGGGAAGACACCGCCGACGCTGGAACTGTCCACAGCGGCGGCGGTGCCGCTTGAGAGGCGCGCTCACAGCGAGATTTCACACCAGACGACTTTCCCGCCCGTCAGAGGCCAATAGCAGCCCCATTCCTTGCAAACGCTCCCGATGATGGATAAGCCGCGTCCGCCCTCGGCATCCCAAGGAACGTCAGCGACGACAACTGGCGGATTCAGGCGACTGTCAGCCACTTCAATGAGGACGTGCGTTCTCATGTGCCGCAGACTCAGCCGGACAGACTCGGGGGAAGACGAGAGTTCGGGCGCATCCTGAATATGTTTGATGGCATTGGTGACCAACTCGCTAACGGCCAACTCCACGGCGTCCATGGGGTCGCCCTCGATGGACCAAGTGGCGAGCACATCGCGGGTGTGCCGTCTGGCCCAGGGCGAGGCGCCTGGATGTGCTTGCAGGTTGAGCTGACTCACGTATGGGGGCGGGGGTGGATTGGCCACGCGTGACACCTCCAAGGGGGCGGGGCCGCTCCGCAGTGGCGGGGCGTCGTTAAGCCTGGCCAACGGGCGCCGCGTGGGCCAGGGATGTACGACATGGCGGGTATGCGTGCGACGTATGAAACTGGGCGAGCGCAGCCGGTAACGTCGGTAGACTCGAACTCCACAGCAGGCCAGGAACCTTGGCAGACCTTCCCCCGGAGCAAGCACTATGGGCGTGCCAGCACAGCCGCGTTACTGCGCCAACTGCGCGACGCGTCTTGCGCGGGACAACACCGAGCGTCATTGCGCCGCATGCCGGAAAACGCAGCGCGTCAACCCCATGGGGCCGCCCTCGTTGCCGTCGGCGTTTTGGCACACCGACCAAATGCGAGATGCCTTAGATACCTGGCACATGGGCAAAGTGCTCTACGCCTACCGCACCCACCCCCACCACGGGCGGCCACTCCCGCAAGAACTCGTTGCGGGTTGGCTCTACATGACGCAAGCCCAACTAAGCCGCATCGAAAAGGGCCAAGCCCCGCAAGATCTCAGCAAGTTGATCCACTGGTCCGAAGTCTTGCACATTCCGGCCGCACTGTTGTGGTTCAAACTCCCCGGCCAACGCCGCGCCCCCGAGCCCGCCGAGCTGTCTGTGAGCCCCGCGCTGTCGTTGTGGGACATACCGCAAGAGGACGCAACGGCCGGTGTGTTGGCCGGTGGAATATCTCCGTTTCCGGGCATGAGCATGCAACAAAGCGGCGACCACCTACTAAAAACGTTCCTGCACCTCGACGGCGAACTCGGCGGCGACAGCCTCTATTTGCCACTATCACGGTATGTGGCACGCATGGCCATCAACGTACGAGAAAACCCGGACGACGGGCTACTAGAATTCGGGCAGTTGAACCAGATGGCCGGCTGGCTGGCCCTGGACGCCAACAACCACAATGCCGCGAAACGCTATTTGACCTCTGCTATCCAGGTCGGGCACGAAGCCGACGACCCCGGACTATCCGCAAGCGCCCTCGCGTATATGAGCTTGCAGGAAACCTATCGGGGCAGACTCGGCCCCGCCCTTTCCCTGGCACAAACTGCTCTCGCCGCAAGTCCCCAGCAACTCACTCCACTTGCCCGCACCAGCCTAGGAACGCGCCTTGCCCGCGCACACGCTGGACTGGGCAACGACAATGAATGCCTGCGCATCTTGGAAACCGTGCACGAGGATTTCAGCCAAGCCGGAACCCGTCCCGAACCCTATTACCTGTCCTACGTGGATGATATCGAGGTCGCGGCCCAACAAGGCGCCTGCTACCTCGAATTGGGCATGGCCGATGAAGCAGAGAACGCGCTGACGACTGCTATCAACCTGATCAAAACCCGCGCCCCGAACCGCATCCGGGATCACGTGCATTACCTGTCCCGCCTCGCGAAATGCTATCTACTTGATGGCGACGTAGAACACGCCTGCCAAACCGGGCGTGATGCTTTGGAGCTGGGGCAAGTCATCGGCTCGGCGCGCGTCGCCGAACGGCTCGGAGAATTCAACACCGCTCTAGAGCCTCTGCACCGCATCCCGGCCGTAGGTGAGTTTAAAGAACTGTTCCGTCTGGCTGCTGCGGGCGAGCCTGTTTAAACACGTCCGAGGATCGCGGCGCGCAAAGCATCAAGCTCGGTGAGACTACTTAGAACGAGGTCAGCCCCGGCGGCTTCCAACTCGTCGGCGTTACTGCTTCCGGTGGCAACACCGATCGCGAAAGCACCGGCACCGTGTGCCCCGGTGATGTCATGCGGAGTGTCGCCAATGATGAACGTGCGCTTTCCCGCAAAGCTCGTGTCATATTTCGTTTCGGCACGTTCGCGGGCAAGCCTTACGAGGTCGGCGCGGTCGTGCCCGTCGTCCCCGTATCCGCCTACCTCAAAGTCAATGCTCGCCGCGAGATCGAACGCCCGAAGTTTGGCGATAGCGATAGGACGAATGTTCCCGGTCACCAACGACTGAACCGCGTGACCGCCGTCAAAGGAGGCGATAGCCTCAGCAGCGCCCGCCAAAACCCGGCCGAGTTCACGGATGCGGCCTTTTGATTGCTCGGACGCTACGCCGAGAGCACTATAAAAATTGTCAAACAACGCGTCGGGATTACTGACCCCGTTAAGCCTCAAGGTGTCGGTGATAATCGCTCGTTCAGTGCGTCCAGTCATCGGCGCAATTTCGGTGAGAGGCCGCCCTGTCACGGCTTCAAAAGCACGGGCGTAGAAGATTCGGCCAACGCCCCCGGCATTAACAAGGGTGTGGTCCACATCCCAGAGCACCAGGGCGGCACCGTCATAGCTGCTCTTGCTGCCTGTCGTCATCACCCCGGCATGCTCTCACGGCCCCCGACGCGGGCATAGAGACCGCGAGAGCGGCCCGTCTGCCCGGCGGGTCCGTGAGGGGTTGGGATGGGTGCCCAGAGCGGCCCTTAGGGGGAGCCGTGAGCAAGGGACGGGCTGGCTCGTCGCGGTAAGGGGTCGCGCCGCCGCCCTGGGCACCCGCCATCCGCTACACCGGCCCTCTGGCAGCAGTGATAGGCGGAGGCCACTCAAGAGGCTCCGGATTGGTCAGACATACCGGACCCCATTGGGAATGTTTCGTAGGAAGATGCCGCCAAACTCCGGGCCTGATCTCCTCAATTCGATTGCGGCACAACGAACACCGGAAAGAACGGAATAGGCGAGGCTCGGAGGGCATCGGCGCGTGCCTGAGACACAGCGTGTACTTGTACTTCTCGGATTCAGGAATGTCACGGAAGAGATGGCAAGTAATACAAGACAGGTCTACTTGGCTCTGATTATCCTCGCTCACCATTGGTGGCTTCTTTCGTCTGGGGCAGTCGGTCGGGATCTGCGCTTCACCTACGACCGCCTATCGGCGAGCATCTTCAGTGAGGCGTTTTGCACCACGAAGCTTTCGCCAATCCGCGACAAGATCCCATGCAGAAAAGCGAATGCCGGTTATGCATCGAATGCATAACCGGCGCGATCGGGGCACTTACCGCGAGGTATCAACTTAGAATTTGAGGGTTGTGAATCAAGAGGGAAGGTGATGGATCAACACGGAGACGCTTGCTGCCTACGGTCTAGCCTCATAGGCGCCTGGTCCGCTGAGTCGGTGCACTCCCCGATTGCATGGGCGTGGGGAGCTGGAGGCGGGTGGTTAGTGCGTACGTCCCCCCTCGGACACCAGCTCAGACCCCAGTCGACCTGGGGTTTTTCTGTTTCCTGGGACGTCTGCGGGCCCCGCGTGGCCAACGCGTGACCAACGGGAGCGGACCCGGGGCCTCCGGTGCCGCCCGCGTCCGTGCCGCCCCGGGAGGCGTACGACCCGGTGGGGAGTCAACCCGCGGCGCGGCGGCCGGGTACACCCGGGGTTGACCCGGTGCGGTGCCTACCGTGCGCGGTGGACGCGGAAGACCAATCCGCCGTGGGACGCCTGGTCCGGCCGCCCGTTCCTAACCTCTTCACACCACCGGGCGACCGGTTCGGACCTGCGGAGGGACACATCATGCGTACGTACAAGCCACTGGCGGTCATCGGATCGGCCATCGTCGTGGGCGGGGCGGCGCTCGCCGCCTCGCCGGCCCAGGCGGCCTTCGCCGGGGAGGCGCCGCGCGCCGTCGTGGCGCAGTCGGCGGCGTCCCCGGCCGGTCACGTCTCGGCGCAGGCGCGCAGAGACGTCTGTTTCACCGGGGCCTGCGGCAGCGCCACGGTGAAGTTCACCGGCCGGACCAGTGCGAACGTCAGCATGTCCGTGAAGGACACCAGGTGCGACGCCACAGGCCCCAAGATGCGCATCCAGGCGCAGCAGTGGAGCTACGCCAACCAGAGGACGTACGTCTGGAACGGGCCGTGGCGCAAGAACACCAAGGGCTGCCACGGCGGCTACCAGCAGTGGAACAGCGCTTTCCGGGGCGAGGAGCCGCTGTTCGGCATGCGCGTGCAGATCTGCAACGGCAGCCGCTGCAAGACGTCGTCCTGGATGCCGAACGACTACTGACCGGTCCAGGGGCTCTCGGCGGAGGGCCTTGTCCGTCCCCGGGGGGGGCCGGGCGGTTCGCCCGCCCGGCCCCCCGGAGCGCACCGCGCTCCCCGCCACCGCGCGGCGCCGGGCCGCTCAGTCGGCTGTCCGCGCGGCGAAGCGGCGTCGCCAGGCGAGGGATACGTACACCAGTGCCACCAGGACGGGGACCTCGATGAGGGGGCCGACGACGCCGGCGAGGGCCTGGCCGGAGGTGACGCCGAAGGTGCCGACGGCCACCGCGATGGCCAGCTCGAAGTTGTTCCCGGCGGCGGTGAAGGCCAGGGTGGCGGTGCGGTCGTACGGCAGGCCCAGGACCCTGCCGAGGGCGAACGCGCCGAACCACACGAGGGCGAAGTAGGCCAGCAGCGGCAGCGCGATCCGGGCGACGTCGCCGGGCCGGTCGGTGATGTTCCCGCCCTGGAGGGCGAACAGGACGACGATGGTGAACAGCAGTCCGTACAGCGCCCACGGCCCGAGTCGGGGCAGCAGCCGCGTCTCGTAGTTCTCCCGGCCCAGCCTCCGCTCGCCCAGGCGGCGGGTGAGGTAGCCGGCCGCCAGCGGGACGCCCAGGAAGACGGCGACGTTGACGGCGATCTCCCACGGGGCGATGTCCAGGCGTTCGCCGTCGCCGAGGCCGAGCCAGGCCGGCAGCAGGTCGAGGTAGAACCAGCCGAGCAACCCGAACGCCAGGACCTGGAAGACGGAGTTCAGGGCCACCAGGACGGCGGCGGCCTCGCGGTCGCCGCAGGCCAGGTCGTTCCAGATGACGACCATGGCGATGCAGCGGGCCAGGCCGACGATGATCAGGCCGGTGCGGTACTCCGGCAGGTCCGGCAGGAACAGCCAGGCGAGGGCGAACATCACCGCCGGGCCGGTGATCCAGTTGAGGACCAGGGAGGCGGCCATCAGCTTCCGGTCGCCGGTGACGGCGTCCAGCCCGTCGTAGCGGACCTTGGCCAGCACCGGGTACATCATGACCAGCAGGCCCAGGGCGATGGGCAGCGAGACGCCGCCGATCTCCACCGTGCTCAGCGCGTCGTCCAGCCCGGGGACCGCCCGGCCGAGGCCGAGGCCCAGGGCCATGGCGGCGAGGATCCACACGGCCAGGAAGCGGTCGAGGACGGAGAGCCTGCCGACGATGCCGGCGGCGTCGGCGGCCGGTCTGCCGGTGGTCTCCTCTGCGGTGGTCACGGGCAGGATCTCCTCCGGTCGGCGGCGGCGGTGGCGCGGGCGGTGGCGGCCAGGTCGGCGAAGCCTCCGGCCAGGGACTCGACGACCTCGGGCCGCAGCCGGTAGTAGGTGAACCGGCCGCACGGCTCGGTGTCCACCACGCCCGCCTCGCGCAGGACCTTCAGGTGGTTGGAGAGGTTGGTCTGGCGCGCGCCGGTCTCGGCGACCAGGTGCGTGGTGCACAGGGTCTCGCGGGCGAGCAGGGTCACGATCTTCAGCCTGAGCGGGTCGGCCAGCACCCGGATCAGATCAGCATCGACTGACGTCAGCATGGACTGATATTGTCACATCAGTCATGGCTGATGACAGTGTGGGCTGATCCGTGAGGGGCCGTTCCCGGGCCGCCCTGTCCGCTCGCCTCCGGCCTGCCCGCCGACGGGCGCCCCGGTGCTCGCCTCCTCGCCGGGGCGCCCGTTCCCGCCCGCCGTGTGAAGGACGACAGCGATGCCCACGCCCCCTGCCGCGACCGTGCTGTTCGTGTGCGTGCACAACGCCGGACGCTCCCAGATGGCCGCCGGATTCCTCACCCACCTCGCCGGCGACCGCGTCGAGGTCCGCTCCGCCGGCTCCCTCCCGGCCGACCAGGTCAACCCCGCGGCCGTGGAAGCGATGCGGGAGGTCGGCATCGACATCTCCGGCCGGCGGCCGACACTGCTCACCCCCGAGGCCGTACAGGCGTCCGACTACGTCATCACCATGGGCTGCGGCGACGCCTGCCCGGTCTTCCCCGGCAGGACATACCTGGACTGGCCGCTGGACGACCCCGCGGGCCAGGGCGTGGCGGCGGTCCGTCCGATCCGCGACGCGATCAAGGAGCGCGTTCAGGCGCTGATCGCCGACATCGACGCCCGGCGCGGGGTGTGAGGACGGCGGCCGGTCCCGGTCCCGGAAGGGAGGGGACGGCCGCCGCGGCCGCTTCGGCCCGCCGGAGTGCCTGACCACGGCTCCGGCGGGCGACGGCCGGCGCTGTCAGCTGTGGTGGCCGGTACGCGCGGGCGGCGGGCCGGTACGGGCCGGGCGCCAGGCGCCGTCGGCGAGCAGGCGCAGGCCGTTGAGGCCGACGAGGACGGTGGAGCCCTCGTGGCCCGCGACGCCGAGCGGCAGCGGGAGGGTGCCCGCCAGGTCCCAGACGACGAGCCCGGTGATGAACGTCCCGGCGATGACCAGGTTCCGCGCCACCAGGCGGCGGGCCCGCCGGGACAGGTCCACGACGGCGGGGACCGCGGCCAGTTCGTCGCGGACCACCACGGCGTCCGCGGTCTCCAGGGCCAGGTCGGAGCCCGCGCGGCCCATGGCGACACCGGCGTGGGCGGCGGCCAGCGCCGGGGCGTCGTTGACGCCGTCGCCGACGACCAGCACCTTGCGCCCGGCCCGCTGGAGCGCCCCCACCGCGGCGGCCTTGTCCTGCGGCAGCAGTCCCGCGCGTACCTCCGTGGCTCCGGTCTCGGCGGCGAGGCGCGCGGCGGCGCGCGGGTTGTCGCCGGTGAGCAGGACGGGCGCGCCGCCGGTGAGGGCGCCCAGGGCGGCGACGGTGGCGGCCGCGTCCTCGCGCGGGCGGTCGGCCAGGCCGAGCACACCCGCGGGCTCGCCGTCCACGGCGACCACCACCGCGGTGCGGCCGTCGGCTTCCAGGCGGGCGGCCAGGGCGGCGGCCGGGTGGTCGGGGCGGTCGGCGAGCAGCCGGGCGGGGC
>NZ_JAVSCF010000073.1:0-24648 GCF_031932565.1 Streptomyces sp. B1866 | reverse complement strand
CCGGGCCGACCAGGCGGCCGGCGACGCGGCCGGCCAGGCCGCGCACGTCCCGGCCGTCGAGACCGGCGGCGGCCGCCGCGTCCACGGCGTCGGCGACACCCCTGGCGGCCGGGCCGGCCGCCGCGCCGCCACCCCCTCGGTCACCCATGGTCAGATCCCTGTGCCCGGCTGCTCTCCCACGTAAACGCGCGGCACGCGCGTGCCGACGCGGGTGACGATCTCGTACGCGATCGTGCCGGCCGCCCGCGCCCAGTCCTCGGCCGTCGGCTCGCCCCGGTCGCCGGGCCCGAACAGCACCGCCTCGTCCCCCTCGGCCGCCCGGTCCCCCCCGAGATCCACCACGAACTGGTCCATGGCCACCCGGCCCGCGACGGTCCGCCACTTGCCCGCCACCATCACAGGACCGGTGCCGGAGGCGTGCCGCGGCACCCCGTCCCCGTAGCCGACGGGCACCAGGGCGAGGGTCGTCTCGCCGGGGGTGACGTAGTGGTGCCCGTACGACACGCCGTGCCCGCCCGGCACCCGCTTGACCATGGCCAGGCTCGCGGTCAGCGTCATGGCGGGCCGCAGCCCGAAGTCGCCGGGCAGGCCCAGCAGCGGGCTGGGCGAGACGCCGTACAGCGCGACACCGGTCCGTACGAGGTCGAAGTGCGCGTCGGGCAGGGTGAGGGTCGCCGGGGAGTTGGCCATGTGGCACACCTCCGGCCGCAGGCCGTGCGCTCGCGCGTGAGCGGTCATGTCGCGGAAGGCGGCGAGCTGCGCGGCGATCGACGGGTGGCCCGGCTCGTCCGCGCAGGCGAAGTGCGACCACAGGCCGGTGACCCGGATCGCCCCCTCGGCCTCGGCCGCGCGGGCCGCGGCGACCAGCACGGGCCAGTCGGCGGGCTGCGAGCCGCCGCGGCCGAGCCCGGTGTCGGCCTTGAGCTGCACCCTGGCCGTACGGCCGCTCGCGCGCGCCGCCGCGACCGCCTCGCGCAGCGCCCACGGCGCGCTGACCGACACGTCCACGTCCGCCTCGATCGCCTGCCGCCACGGGCCGCCCGGCGTCCACAGCCAGCACAGCACCCGGCCGGTGTCGCCCGCCGCGCGCAGCGCCAGGGCCTCCTCGGGCGTGGCGGTGCCCAGCCAGGTCGCGCCCGCCTGCCGGGCCGCACGCGCGCAGGGGACCATGCCGTGGCCGTAGCCGTCCGCCTTGACGACGGCCATCAGCTCGGCGCGGGGCGCGGCCGCGCGCAGCGCGCGCACGTTGGCCCGCACGGCGGCCAGGTCGACCACGGCACGGGCGCGCATCGGTGTCTCGTCCATCCCCGTCAGTGTCGCAGCCCGGCAGGAGGGACGGAGCAGGAGGTTCCGGGCAGGGCGGGCGGGGCGGGCCTCCCGCGCGAGGCATCTCGTCCTCCCGCGCGAGGTGTCTCGTCCTCCCGCGCGGGGCGTCTCGTCCCTCCGCGGGAGGTGCCCGCCCTCTCGCGCGGGTTGTCGGCTTTCCCGCGCGGGCGGCCGCACTGGTTCCGCGGCACGCGCGGGCCCTCCGGGTCGTACGGACTCTACGGGTCGTACGGGGGCCGCCGCCGGGCGGGTTGGGACACTGGGAGGCATGAGGACTGCCTACAGCGTGGAGACCGTACGGGCCGCCGAGCGGGAGCTGATGGCCCGGCTGCCCGAGGGGACGCTCATGGGACGCGCGGCGGCCGGGCTCGCCGCCGCCTGCGCGAGCCTGCTGGGCCGTGTGTACGGGGCCCGGGTGGCGCTGCTGGTGGGCAGCGGCGACAACGGCGGGGACGCGCTGCTGGCGGGCGCCCGCCTGGCGCGCCGGGGAGCCGGGGTCACGGCGGTGCTGCTGGCCCCGGAACGGGCGCACGCGCGAGGGCTGCGGGCGCTGCGCGCGGCCGGGGGGCGGGTGCTGCGGGCAGACTCGGGCGGGCCCGCCGGACCGGCCGGGGCCGCCGTGGCCCGCGCCGACGTGGTCCTGGACGGCATTGTCGGCATCGGCGGCAAGGGGGGGCTGCGGCCGGACGCGGAGCTGCTGGTGGGCGCGGTGCGCGGACCGGTCGTCGCCGTGGACCTGCCCAGCGGCGTGGACGCGGACACCGGCGAGGTGCGGGGCGCGGCCGTACGCGCGGACGTGACGGTCACCTTCGGCGCGTACAAGCCGGGGCTGCTGATCGATCCGGCCCGGGAGCGGGCGGGCGCCCTGCGGCTGGTGGACATCGGCCTGGCGCCGTACCTGCCCGCGCCCGAGGTGACCGCCTTGCAGCACGCGGACGTGGCGGCGCTGCTGCCGCGGCCCGCGGCGGACAGCGACAAGTACCGGCGCGGCGTGGTGGGCGTGGTGGCGGGCTCGGCCCGCTATCCGGGCGCCGCCGTGCTGGCGGTGGCGGGCGCGCTGCGCGGCGGCGCCGGGGCCGTGCGGTACGTGGGCCCGGCCGCCGACGCGGTCATCGCCCGCTTCCCCGAGTCCCTGGTGCACGCCGGGCCGCCGAGCCGGGCGGGCCGGGTGCAGGCGTGGGTGATCGGGCCCGGCGTCGGCGACGACGCGGGCGCCCGGCAGGCGCTCGCCGAGGTGCTGGGCTCGGACGTGCCCGTCCTGGTGGACGCGGACGGGCTGCACCTGCTGTCGGCGGACGTGCTGCGGGGGCGGTCCGCGCCGACCGTCCTCACGCCGCACGCGGGCGAGGCGGCGGCCCTGCTGGGCGTCACGCGCGAGGAGGTCGAGTCCGGGCGGCTGGCGGCGGTGCGCGCCTTGGCCGCGCGGTACGGGGCGACGGTGCTGCTGAAGGGTTCGACCACGCTGGTGGCCGGTGCGTCCGGCCCGGTGCGGGTGAACCCGACCGGTACGGGCTGGCTGGCCACGGCGGGCAGCGGCGACGTGCTGTCGGGGCTGGCCGGGTCGCTGCTGGCGGCGGGACTGGGGGCGGCGGACGCCGCGTCGGTGGGCGCGTACCTGCACGGGCTGGCCGGGCGGGAGGCGACGGGGGCTCCGGCGGGGCCGATCAGCGCGTACGAGGTGGCGGGGGCGTTGGGGGCGGCGTGGCGGGGCGTGACGGGCTGACGTCGGCCTGGGTGGGCGGCGCCTGCGGCCTGTGGGCGGGNGGGGCGTGACGGGCTGACGTCGGCCTGGGTGGGCGGCGCCTGCGGCCTGTGGGCGGGGCGGGGCCGGGGGCTCCGGGGTAGGGGCCTGGACTCGGATATTTTCGCATTTCGGCGGCCTGCACCCCGAGGGTTGAGTGCACCAGAACCAGCCGCCCAAATACGAAAATATACGGCCACGTCCAGGCCCCTACCCCTGCGCCCCCGACCCTCCCGTCTCGTCGCCAGCTCTCCCCCGGCGGTCCCTCAGGTTCCGGCGCGGCCCCGGAAGCCCTTCCGTCGCGTCGGCGGCTCTCCCCCGGCGGAGCCGTGCCCTCCGCGTGGGCCCGGTCCCGGGTGCTCTCCCGTCTCGTCGGCGGCCCTCCGCCGGTGGGGCCCCCGCGGGCTGCCGACCCCGACGGCGTACGTCGGCGGGCGCGGACCCGTGGGCCGCCGCGCGTCCGCCCGCCGGGGAACGGGCACGGCGGTGGGCGCCGCCGGTGGGGCCCTGCGCGTAGCCGCCGGGCCCCCCGTCACTCCACCGTGACCGACTTCGCCAGGTTGCGCGGCTGGTCGACCTCGTTGCCGCGGGCCGTGGCCAGCTCGCACGCGAACACCTGGAGCGGCACCGTGGCCACCAGCGGCTGGAGCAGGGTGGGCGTGGCGGGGATCTCGATGAGGTGGTCGGCGTACGGGGCCACGGCCGTGTCGCCGCGCTCGGCGATGACGATCGTGCGGGCGCCGCGCGCGCGGATCTCCTGGATGTTGGAGACGATCTTGTCGTGCAGGACCGACCGCCCGCGCGGGGAGGGCACCACGACGACCACCGGCACGCCGTCCTCGATCAGCGCGATAGGCCCGTGTTTCAGCTCCCCGGCGGCGAAGCCCTCGGCGTGCATGTAGGCCAGCTCCTTGAGCTTCAGGGCGCCCTCCAGGGCGACCGGGTAGCCGACGTGGCGGCCGAGGAAGAGCACGGTGTTGCGGTCGGCGAGGGTGCGCGCCAGTTCCCGTACCGGCTCCATGGTCTCCAGCACCTCCTCCACCTGGGTGCCGATGGCCGACAGCTCGCGGATCACGGACTGGATCTCGTCGCCCCACTTGGTGCCGCGCACCTGGCCCAGGTAGAGCGCGACCAGGTAGCAGGCGACGAGCTGGGTGAGGAACGCCTTGGTGGAGGCGACGGCGATCTCGGGGCCGGCGTGCGTGTACAGCACGGCGTCGGACTCGCGCGGGATGGTCGAGCCGTTGGTGTTGCAGATGGCGAGCACCTTCGCGCCCTGTTCGCGGGCGTGCCGCAGCGCCATGAGGGTGTCCATGGTCTCGCCCGACTGGGAGATGGCGATCACCAGGGTGCGCGGGTCGAGGATGGGGTCGCGGTAGCGGAACTCGCTGGCCAGCTCGGTCTCGCAGGGAATGCGCGTCCAGTGCTCGATGGCGTACTTGGCGATCATCCCGGCGTGGAAGGCGGTGCCGCAGGCGACGATGACGACCTTGTTGACCTCGCGCAGTACGGACGCGGGGATGCGCACCTCGTCCAGGGTGAGGTTTCCGGCCACGTCGATGCGGCCCAGGAGGGTGTCGGCGACGGCCTTGGGCTGCTCGGCGATCTCCTTGAGCATGAAGTAGTCGTAGCCGTCCTTCTCGGCGGCTGAGGCGTCCCAGTCGACGTGATAGGCGCGTACGTCGGCGGGGCGGCCCTCGAAGTCGGTGACGGTGACGCCGTCCCGGCGCAGCTCCACCACCTGGTCCTGGCCCAGTTCGATCGCCTCGCGCGTGTGGGCGATGAAGGCGGCCACGTCGGAGGCGAGGAACGCCTCGTCGTCGCCGACGCCGACGACCAGCGGCGAGTTGCGGCGGGCGCCGACGACCGTGTCGGGCGCGTCGGCGTGCACGGCCACCAGCGTGAACGCGCCCTCCAGGCCGCGGCAGACCTGGCGCATGGCCTCGGCCAGGTCGCCGCAGGAGGAGAAGGACTCGGCGAGCAGGTGGGCGACGACCTCGGTGTCGGTGTCGGAGGCGAGGGTGTGGCCGCGGTCGGCGAGCTCGGCGCGCAGGGCGGCGAAGTTCTCGATGATGCCGTTGTGGACGACGGCCACTCTGCCCGCGTTGTCCAGGTGCGGGTGGGCGTTGGCATCCGTGGGCCCGCCGTGGGTGGCCCACCGGGTGTGGCCGATTCCGGTGCTTCCGGTGGGCAGCGGCCGGTCGGCCAGCTCCTTGTCGAGGTTGCCGAGCTTGCCCGCCTTCTTGGCGGCGGCCAGCCCGCCGTCGGCGAGCACGGCGACCCCGGCCGAGTCGTAGCCGCGGTACTCCAGCCGCTGGAGACCGGCAAGGACCACTTCGAGGGCGGACCGCCCTCCGACGTAACCAACGATTCCACACATAGGCGCAGCGTACGGCCCGGGGCGGCGGGAGGCGCGGGCGGACGGTTACCCGCGCGTCACAGAAGGTGTGCATAATGCACACAGTTCGGCCGGGCAGCCGAGCACGGCCGCGGGGGCGGGGATCCGGGGGGATACTCATGCGCGATCGCACGAAACGTACGAAGAGAGCCGTGTCGGCGGGGGCGGCGGTCGTCGCGGCCGGGACGGCGGCGGCCGTCCTGGTGGCCACCGGCGGTACCCCGGGCGGCGGTACGGACGGCGCCGCCGCCTCCGGCACCGGGGTGGCCCGGGCGGGCGCGCCCGCCTCGCCCGCCGCCGAACCCACCGCCGACCCGGGCCCGGCGCACGGGGCCAGGGCCGCCGCCCGCGCGGACGGACCGGGGCTCTCGTCGGCGCGCAGCGGCCCGCCCGGCGAGGGCACCGCGGCGCGGCCGTCCGCCGGTCGGCCCCTCCCGCGCGGGAACGGCAACCCCACAAAGGCACGGCGGCACCCGCGCGAGACCCACCGACGCGGAGCGGCCCGCCCGGCGAGGGCACCCGCGTGACGGACCCCACGCTCCGCCGTTCCCGCCGACCCCGGACAATGAATGGCGTGATCACGCCCCCGACGCCTCCGGCCCGGTCGGCCCAGCCGCCCCAGTCGGCGCCGGTGCCGCCCCCGGGCGCACCCGCGCGGGCGGACCATGCCCCGGCGGCCCCGGCAGCCCCGGCGGCGGACGCCACGCCCCCGGCTCCTCCGGCCCAGGCGGCGCGCGGCCCGCGGCGGCGGGCCGAGCCGAGCCCGTACGTGGACCTGTCGCGCGCCGAGTGGAGCGCGCTGCGGGACCGTACGCCGCTGCCGCTGTCCGCCGAGGAGGTCGAGCGGCTGCGCGGCCTGGGGGACGTCATCGACCTGGACGAGGTGGTCGACGTCTACCTGCCGCTGTCCCGGCTGCTGAACCTGTACGTGGCCGCCGCCGGGGCGCTGCGCGGCGCGCTGAACACGTTCCTGGACGACGGGCGCGGCGAGGGGTACGGCGCGCAGGCGGGCACCCCGTTCGTGATCGGCGTGGCGGGCAGTGTGGCGGTCGGCAAGTCCACCACGGCCCGCCTGCTCCAGGCGCTGCTGGCCCGCTGGCCCGAGCATCCGCGCGTGGAGCTGGTGACCACCGACGGCTTCCTCTACCCGAACGCCGAGCTGGAGCGGCGCGACCTCATGGCGCGCAAGGGCTTCCCCGAGTCGTACGACCGCAGGGCCCTGACCCGCTTCGTGGCGGACGTGAAGGCGGGCAAGGAGGAGGTGACCGCGCCGGTCTACTCCCACCTGGTCTACGACATCGTGCCCGGCGAGCGGCTGGTCGTACGCCGCCCCGACATCCTCATCGTCGAGGGCCTGAACGTGCTCCAGCCCGCCCTGCCCGGCAAGGACGGCCTCACGCGCGTGAGCGTGGCCGACTACTTCGACTTCAGCGTGTACGTCGACGCCCGCTCGCGCGACATCGAGGACTGGTACCTGGCCCGCTTCCGCAAGCTGCGCGAGACGGCGTTCCAGGACCCGGCGTCGTTCTTCCGGCGGTTCACGCAGATCTCCGAGGAGGAGGCGGTGGACTACGCGCGGATGGTGTGGCGCACGGTCAACGAGCCGAACCTGCGGCAGAACGTGGCGCCCACCCGCGGCCGTGCGACCCTGGTGCTCCGCAAGGGCCCCGACCACAAGGTCCAGCGGCTCTCGCTGCGGAAGCTCTGACGCGAGCCCCTAGGAGTCACGTACGTGCTGCACCTGCGGCTGATCGTCCCGGCGTCCCGTACGGCCGAGGTGCTGGCCACCATCGAGAAGACCGTCGGCACCACGCACGTCGTGGTCCTGCCCGGCGCCGCGCGCAACCCGGCCGGAGACGTGGTGACGTGCGACGTGGCGCGGGAGGCGGCGGACGCGCTGCTGGACGGGCTGCGCGCGGCGGGCCTGGAGGAGACCGGGTCGATCGCGGTGGAGAACATCGACCTGTCGCTGTCGAAGCGGGCCGAGAAGGCGGAGGAGGAGGCGCCGGGCGAGGCCGCGGACGCGGTCCTGTGGGAGCAGCTGGTCGACGCCACGCACGAGGAGTCCACCCTGTCGGTGACCTTCCTCGCGCTGCTGGCCATCGCCACGATGATCGCCGCGTGCGGTGTGGTGCTGGACAACGCGATCCTGATCGTGGGCGCGATGGCCGTCGGCCCCGAGTTCGGCCCGCTGGCCGGACTGAGCGCGGCCCTGGTCCGCCGGGCCCCCCGGCTCGCGGCCCGCTCGGCGCTGGCCCTGCTGGTGGGCTTCGCGGCGGCGATGGCGCTCACCTGCGGTTTCTCGATGATGATGGACGCGTTCGGGCTGTTCACCAAGGGGCAGCTGGAGGCGGACCGGCCGAACACGGACTTCATCTGGAAGCCGGACATGTTCTCGTTCGTGGTGGCCGTACTGGCCGGAGTCGCCGGAACGCTGTCGCTGACCTCGGCCAAGTCGGGCGCCCTGGTGGGCGTGGCCATCTCGGTGACCACGGTCCCGGCCGCCGCCAACGCG
The DNA here is from genome assembly GCF_031932565.1 of Streptomyces sp. B1866. NCBI lineage: Bacteria > Bacillati > Actinomycetota > Actinomycetes > Kitasatosporales > Streptomycetaceae > Streptomyces > Streptomyces sp. B1866. The sequence continues at coordinate 16,668 of NZ_JAVSCF010000073.1, read as the reverse complement.
GCCGTGGCGCTCGGCTACGGCGACATCGACCAGATGTGGGGCTCGACGGAGCAGCTGCTGCTGAACCTGGGCGGGATCGTGCTGGCGGGGACGCTCACGCTGGTGGTGCAGAAGACACTGTGGGCCCGCCACCGCCACCGCCTCACCTCCGGTCGGCCGTTCTGACGGCCCGCCCTCCGGCCGGGGCGCCGCCCCTGTTCCGGCCGTGGCCCGGTCCCGCCCCGGTCGGCCCGGGGTTCCGGCCCCTCACGGCCCGCGCTCCGGCCGTGACGGCCCGTTCCCGGTTCGCCGCGGGTTCGCCGCGGGTTGCGGGCGTACGGGCGTACGGGCGTACGTGCACGGGCTCGCCCGGGTCCCGCCCCGCCCCGGCTGTCCGGCCCGGAACCGGCGAGGCCGGGACGGAACGTCCGCCACGTCAGAGTCAGAGGGTGAACGGGTCCTCCCTTATGGCCTCCTCGATGCTGTGCAGCGCGTCCCGGAGATTGGGAGGCGCGCCGGTCAGGTCCTTACCGCTCCGGGCTGCCGCGACCAGTCTGTTCAGCGTCCTGAGGGAAGTGGTCTCGGCGACGGCAGGGATGATGGATTCCGCTATCTCCGCCGCGTCCTTCCAAGCCCGTGCTTCGAGGAGAGACACAAGAAGGCTGGCGGAATAGATGTTCTGGTATCCGACCCGCGCTCTCGCGTCGCGGTTCAGTGCCCTCTCCAGCAGGGGGATCGAGTCTTTCCAACGGCCGACCCGCCACAAAGAAATCCCCTGATGCCCGTCGATCTCCTCCGGCACGATCCACCAGGCCCAGAAAGGGTCACCGTCTTTCTCGCCTTCCTGAAGAAGCGAGCGGGCGTGATCGAACTTCCTGTTCCCCTCGCTCTCGTGCCCCAACGCGAACAGCCCTCTGGCTTCGCGGGTCCTGAAGATGGCCTCGATCCGTGGCGAAAGGCTGCTCTCCTCAAGGACAGACCGCGCGATGGCCAACTCCTCCCGCGGGCGCCGGAGGTACCCGGACTGCATCGCGATGTTCTGTAGGATCAGGAGTTCGATGCTCCGGTCCCCCGACACTCGCGCCAGGAACAGAGCTTCCTGGTTGAAGCGACGGGCGGCGTCCTGCTTCTCCGCGTCGAAGAGAGCCCAACCGGCGACCTCGGCCAACTCCGCCGCTGCCGCGCGGATATCCCGCTCGTATCGCGGCTCGTAATCCCCTTGTCCGAGACGCCGGTGCACGGACCTGAAGGCGCGTGCCGCCATGGTGGCGACCGGAAGGCCGTTCAGTTCGTTGTCGAGGACGACGAGTCTGCGTGAAGTCGCGCGAATGGCTTCCGCGTAGGCATCCCCTCCAGCTGCGTTCAGGACCGGGAGTCCGTGCGGGTCAGGACCCGAGGGCAGACCACCGTACCCGGCCGTCGATTCCCACGAGCGAGGTGCGAGCCTCAGTAAATGCCCGGGAATCCGGAGAGCGTCGGCGATCTGTTCGATCTTCACCAAGGAGGTGATCGAACCTTCCCCTCGGGCCAGTTCATAGACGCGGGATGACTTGATGTCGCATGCCTCGGCGATACGGCTGAGGCTGATTCCCGCCCACTTGCGAACCAGGAAGAACAGTCTTCCGAAGTCCTGATCGAAGATCGCTTGCCGTACGTCGTCTCGGTCGAGCACATCTGACGGGATGGCTGTTGGAGGTATCACGCCTGCTCCCCTGCCGACGGTGGTCTCAGTCTAGCCGGAGCCCGCCGAGGGCGCGTACCGCGGAATCCGGATAGCCGACGCCGTGGAATCCGCCCAACTCCACTCGCCCGGAACCTGCTGGACGCCCCCGCCGAGCCGGAAACCTGTGCGGCGGACGAGAGCTGCGGCGGGCGGGCGCCGCTGAGTATGCTGCTGTACGCCGCCGAGCTGACGGCGCGTTCTCACCGCGGTTCAGCGCACTCTCCAGGAAGGTAATCGAGTCTTTCCGGTTCGGCCCGTCCGCCACATGCAGATCCCCTGATGACCATCGATCTCCTCCGGCGCGATCCACCAGGCCCATAGGCCGTGGGGGACGGCGCTGGAGCGCAGGAGCGGGGGTGGCGTCACCTGAGCCCGCCAGGCAGGATCCGGGCATGAGGATTCTCGTGCTGGGCGGGACGTGGTTTTTGGGCAGGGCAGTTGTTGAAGACGCCTTGCGGCGGGGCTGGCAGGTGACGACGTTCACCCGGGGGCGCTCCGGGGAGTCGCCGACCGGCGCGGAGTCGGTGCACGGCGACCGGACCGATCCTGACGACCTGCGCCGCCTGGCGGAGCACGCCCCTTGGGATGCCGTCGTGGACACCTCTGCTTCAGATCTCGCGCCACGCCAGGTGCTGGCGGCGGCGCGCGCCCTGGAAGGCGCGGCCGGGCGGTATGTGTACGTCTCCACGGTCTCGGCGTATCAGGGGTGGCCGGACGAGCCGCTGACCGAGGGGTCGGTGGTACTGGACGGGCCGCCGGATGCAGACGAGGACTACGGGCGGATGCCCGAGGGGTGGGACGGACCGGACCTGCACTATGGGCGGCAGAAGGCTGGCGCGGAGCGGGCTGTGCTCTCCACGGTCGGGGACGACCGGGCTACGATCCTGCGGCCCAGTGTCATCTTGGGCCCTGGGGAGTACGTGGGGCGGCTGCCGTGGTGGCTGAACCGGGCGGCGCGGGGCGGGCGCATCCTCGCGCCAGGGAATCCCGAGCGGACGATCCAGCCGGTGGACGTGCGGGACGTTGCGGCGTTCGCGGTGCACTGCGCGGCAGGCGGCGACGGTGGAGTCTTCAACGTCACCGCGCCGATCGGCAGAGAGACGATGGGCGGTTTCCTCGCCGCGTGTTTGGATGTGACCGGCGCGTCGGGAGGGCTGGCGTGGGCTCCGGATGAGGTGCTGATCGAGCATGGGGTGCGGCAGTGGACCGAGCTGCCGCTGTGGCGCACCCATGCGGGGGTGTGGCAGATCGACTCCAGCAGGGCGTACGCCGCCGGCCTGGTATGCCGACCACTGAAGGAGACGGTCACCGACACATGGCGGTGGCTGCTGCGCGGGGGCGCGCCGGTCGAGCATCCCCGGTGGGCCAAGCACGGCATCGACCCCGGCAAGGAAGCCAAGATCCTGGCTGCGCTCAACCGCTGACCCGGAAAGTCGTCTTACCCCTCGATGACCAGCCGCGCGGCGGGCCCGAGTTGGTGCCGCACGGCCAAGCGGCAGAAGTCCTCGATCCGCTCGCCTAGCTGGGCGGCCTGCGGTGAGGCGTGGAAGTCAACATGCGTGAGTTCACCACGCACGCCGCTGACCCGCTCGACGACCCCGACACCACGCCACTCGGTCGGCAGATGGAAGACGGGTTCGAGAGCGTCGACCGCGCCGTCCAGCTCCCGGCGCAGCAGTCGGGCACGCGCCAGGTCGGCAGCGGCCTGGCATGCGGTCAGCACCGGCCGCTGCTCCTCGGGCATGTCTCGCAAGAGCCTGAGAGCCTGGTCCGCCGAGTTCTCGGCGCCTTGCGAATCGCGCAGCAGCAGGTAGGTGGTCGCGTGGCTCATGGCAACTCGTTCGGCGGGGAAGCCGAACTCGCCGCCGATGTCGTCGTGCATCTCGTCCCGGTGACCGGTATCAGCCGCAAGTGAGCGACGCACGGCGTCGGTGGCGGCCTGGGCGTTGCCGAGGTGACCGTATGCGCGGGCCTCGATCACCGCTAGGCGGGTCACGGCGGTGTCGCCAAGCCCGGTGAACTGCTGGGCCTGCTGGATGTGGCGCACCGCTTCGGCGGGCCGTCCCTCCCAGTAAGCGCGTAGGGCCAACGCCCCGTAGGCGAAGGCTTGCAAGGGGCCGTGCTCGATGATTTGGCCGTACAGGGCGGCGGTACGGGCGAGCTGTGCGGACGGGCTGAGAGCGCCGAGGTCGAAGGCGACAGACGCGAGCAACACCGCGGCCTGGCCAGCGCAGAGGTAGGCCCGCTGCTGCTGACGGGGCATCCGGGTACGGTCCAGCATGTCCTGCGCGGTGGCCAGCAGTTCCTTCGCCTGTCGGCAGACTTCCAGCGGCGGGGTGTGAACGTAGCTCCGGGCAAGGCTTATGACGTCCTCTTCGAGTTGGTCCATGCTGATGTCGGGCACGGCCTGAGAGGCGGCGGCGCCAGCGTGCGCGGCGGCGTCCCGAGCGGTCATGAGCAAGTCACTTTCACTAAGCCGGTGCTGTTCGGCGATGGGCTCGTCAGGGGCGGCGAGGAGCTGCCGCCACGTGTAGGCGGGGAACATCCGTTCCAACACCCGAGGCGCAGGATGCCGGATGGTCTTGACCTGCCCCGTCGTCCACCGCCGGTAGGTCATCTCCGCGACCTCGGCACCCCGGAATCTGCTGTCGCCGGTCTTGGCGTGCAACTCGTTGGCCGCGCTCAGGTACAGGCGGTTGAACTCCGGGTAGGTCAGACCGCGCTGGTCCACGAGCCGTCTCAGCAGCGTGGCCTTTGCCATGGGGGTATCTCCTGCCTTCCCCGGCCGCCGAATGGCGTCGGATCGTTCGTCTCCTGTGTAACCGATGAACAGCCGTCAATCTCCTGCGGGGCGCACGGACCGGTGAAGTGGTCCCCATGTGGTGCCTGTGCGGTATCTGGCACTTCCTGATGGTGTCTCACTGATCGGCCGAGTGTTATGGCACATGGCCAGTACGGGCGGGATTCTTACCGGGCTGAGACGACCGGAACACACTCCGTGACCTCTCGGCGAGTACGCGCAGCCCGACCCGGGGGAGCAGACGCTCCCACAAGGGGGAGGAATGACACCGTCCGACCAGCAGGGCAACGCCGCCATGCCGCGCACTATGGGCACCGGCGGCCACGTCCAGATCCAGCAGATGCCCATCAGCCCGCAGCCTTCCCGGTCACACACCGCCTACGGAACCGCGCAGGACGCCGTGCGCACGCCGTACACCACCGGCAGGGTCCGCCGAAACGTCCGCCTGAACGTCCGGCTCCAGACGACCCGTGATTCCTGCTGGTGCGGTCCCCTGTGGAGTCACCAGGTCAACGAGTCGGCCAGCGGGGAGGTAACCGGCCTGCCCACGTTCGCCGTGACGGTTTGGTGGCGCGGCGGGGAGTGGGGACGACTGTCCCTGGTGGAGTGCAAGGAGGAGGCGGGTCCGGTTCGGGGGAGTGGCCCTGGCTTTCGAGGAGCTGTAGGCATGAGCGATCCAATCGAGCGTTTCACCACTTGGGTGTTACTGGTCTTCGGGCGGCGTACGCGAGGTCGACACCGAGCCGGTTCACCGCCCGCCGGGCACCCGGAACCCGTAACCCGGACCCGGCCCCGGAAGGACATCGCCGCCGCCTTACGGATGGCGGTCACGCGGCCCGACCCGCCGCAGCCGGAGGAACCGGACCCCGCCGACGCGGTGTTCTGGCCGGTCGACACCCCGCTGGTGCGCCCGTTCGTGATCGCGCACGAGCGGAAGCTGGCCGAGAGGGAGCGGGAGCGGGCCGAGGCGGGGGGTGGCCGGGCATGGCGGTGATGACGATCCGGGTGTACCGGCTGGACCCGGTGACCGGTGAGCAGGCGGAGGTCAGTTCGTGTTCCGTGCGGGGTGAGCCGGGTCGTTCGTTCGCTCCGGTGTCGTGTGAGTGGCCTCGGTGCGAGTGCCCCCGCTGCCAGGCCAAGGCCACCGACCCGGAGGAGGACCGGTGAGCGGGCTGGTCCCGCTGCCGTGGACCACCGTGGACGGCACCCCCTGCTACACCGTCCCGCCCCCGGACGGCCACAGCCCCGGCCCCGTGGGCGCGTTGGCGGACGCCTGGGAGGACGCGCAGGTGCTGGCCGCGCGCAGCGTGCTGGGGGCGGCGCGGGTGTGGCTTGCCTCGGGTGTCCGCGTGGACGGCGGGCGGTTGCGGGCGGGGGCGGTCCGGTTGGTGTGGGCCCTCGTACGCATGGTGAAGGTGGCCGAGATGCGGGGCAAGCGCCTGGAGCGGCTCGACCCCGGCGAGGCCGCGCGGGTGGAGATGGCCCGGGTGCTGCTGGGGCACACCGAGGACCTGTTCATCACCGGTAACGCCGAGGCCTTCCAGATGCGGTACGTCCTGGCTCGGCTGGTGGAGTGCCTGGCCGCCCTGGTCGAGATCGCCGAAGCCCGGGGCGCGCTGCTCGCCGCCCCGGGCCTCGGCGGCGGGCCCGGGGGCGGGGCGCGGTGCGCGAAGGGAGGGCGTGCGTGACCCGCATCCCGGGGCCGTCCCCGGCCGGTGCCGGAGGCGGACCGTGGCTGTCGGCCCAGTGCGTGGCGGCCGTACGGCCCGGCGGGGTGGTCGAGGCGCACGCCTTGTGCCACGGCGGCCGGTGTGCCTGCCGGTGTCACCGCAAGGTGGCGGTCAGCTTGGGCCTGCTGGTCGGCGGGCCCGCGCCCCTGACCGACGACCCGCCCGGCGAGCCCCAGCCCGTACCCGTACCGCCGGAGGGCGCCGGTCGGCCGGGCCAGGCCTGGAACCGGCGGCGCCACCCGCCCGTCACCCCCGCCGAAGCCACGGCGGAGATGCTGGAAGCCGGGTACGAGCCCATCGAGACCTACCCGGGACGGGCCTCGGTGGCCTGGTCGTGCCGGTGCACGACCTGCGGTGCCGCTCGGCGGGTGAAGCTGTCGGAGGCCCGCGCCGGGCAGCGCTGCCACCATGTGAGAGGCGTACCGCCGCCTCCCTGAGAGCGGGGCGGGCGCGCTCGGCCCCTTTCCGGCGATCCCCCGCGCCGGGCATGGCCGGTACGGGCGCGCCCGTCCCTCGGCCCGGCCCGCCCGTACCACGCACGCCACCGCCCCCGGGGGCGCGAAGTCCCCGGGGGCGGCGGCGGGGAGACCTCAGCGCACGGTGGTGTACGCCCGGTAGATGGTCTCCTCCACGGTGTCGCCGTCCCGCTCGGTCAGGTGCGCCCGGAAGGACACCGAACCGCCCGCGGCCGGGTTGTCCACGGTCACCGACCGCTTTCCGCCCACAGTCCGTACGGGCAGCGGACGCCACGTCGCGCCCTCGTCGTACGACACCTCCACGGTCAGCTCCTTCGGGGACTCACCCGCCGGCAGCCCGTCGAGCACCACCGGCACCGTCAGCTTCCGGCCCCCCGGAGCCGTACTGGCCAGGCTCAGCTCCGGCGTGAAGCGGACCGCGGCCAACGGCACGGTGGCCCCGGCGTTCCCGGGACTGGCCGAGGTGAAGGTCCACGCCGCCGTGATGCGCGTACTCACCCCGAACACCGCCGGATCGCGCCGCAGGTCGGTGCTCAGCCGGTAGTTCGCGGGCCCGGGCGGCAGGCCGTCCACGCCCATCTCGCACGGGTCCCAGTCCCACTCGGCGCCCAGCTTGCCGTCGATGGTGAGCCTGCTCTCGGCCTTGGTCAGCGCGGACCTGCCGGCGTTGCCCGACCCGTCGCCGAACATCGGGACACACAGGCCCGAGCGGTTGCCGTACCGGCCGAAGGAGCCGGCGGTCGGTCCGAAGACGCCGACGTTGAAGGTCTCCGGGTAGACCCGCCCCGGCCTGCGGACGCGCCGAGGACCGTCCTGAGACACCTCCGGGTCGCCGCCGGGACTCCACCGCAGGAGGCTGATGCCCCAGGTCACCCCAGGGCCCGCGACGTAGAGCCGCCAGGAGGCGGGCAGCGGCTGCTCACTAAACGAGCCGGTACCGGCGATCGCGCCCGTCCACCCCGCACCGACGTAGGTCCGCTGTCCGGCCACCGGCGACCCCGCGGTGACATCGATCCGGGCGAACTCGCTCAACCGGGTGCGGTGCGTGAATCCGGTGTAGAAGGAGCCGTCCCGGCGGCTGTAGACGCTGCTGTACCGGGTGCCGGCGTTCTTCTCCCCCGGCAGCGCCCACACAGTCTGGATTCCGGCCTCGAAACGCCCTTCAGGCGCCGAAGCCCCGATCTGCGCGACACTGAGCTTCTGGTCGGGGCTTCCGCCTGAGACGGATGCGAACCCGGTGGCCCCGCTGGCATCCATCACGCCGTAGGCGATGGCCCCCCCATCGGGCGACGCCTCCGGCTGGGGGGCGGTGATGTCCACCGGCCTGGCCTGGCGGGCGTCGAACGTGACGGTGGTGTCCTTGTCCACCATGACGTACGGCGCGACCATCTCCGCGCCGTCGGGACGTTCCGGACCGTCGGCCGGGGTGTACGCATACCCGTTCGCCGCGTAGTGGCCCCGGGGCACGCGGGCCGTCACCGTGCCGTCCTCGTCGAGGTCCTCCAGCACCTTGAACCAGCCGTTGTCGATCCCGTAGAGCGGGACGAGCTGGGCCCGGGTGGGCGCGCCGTGGGCGTCGAGGACCCGCAGGGTGAGGTCGTACATCTCGGCCTCGCGGGTCACCGCCACGGGCGTACGCACCGACTGCCCGCCTCCCGTGGCGACGAGCGTGCCGGAGTACTCGCCGTACGCCGACAGGCCGCGGGTGTCGGCGGTGACGTCGACGTCGGCGCTGCCGTGCCCCGGAACGGTCACCTTCCCGGCGGCGAGGGCGAACACGCCGGCGGGGGCGGGCTTCCCGTCGGGGCCGAGGCTGTCGACGGCGAGGTCCAGGGTCACCGGGTCCGGGCCGAGGTTGCGGTAGGTGAGCTTCTTCGTCACCGGCTTGTCGTCGTCGTGCGGCCACTGCTGGACGCCGAAGCCGAGCGAACTCTGCTCGCCGGTCACCGTCTGCTTGATGGCCCTGGAGACGTCGACCCGTCCCGAACCCTGCTCGAAGGGGGCGAGGTCGGCGGTGGGCTTCGCCGATGCGGTGAGAGCCGTCTTGATCTGCTGCCCGCTCCAGTCCGGGTGCTGCTGGGCCAGCAGCGCGGCCGATCCCGCCACGTGCGGGGTGGCCATCGACGTGCCCGACAGCGACACGTACCCGTCCGCGGCCGGGGTGCCGATCTGGCCCTCGGCCGCCTTGGCGGCCACGATGTCCACGCCCGGCGCGGTGATGTCCGGCTTGACCGCCCCGTCGCCCTGGCGCGGGCCCCGGCTGGAGAAGAAGGCCAGCCGGTCGTCGCGGTCCACCGCGCCCACGGTCAGCGCGGCGTCCGCGCTGCCCGGCGAACTGATCGTGCCCGCGGCCGGACCGCTGTTGCCCGCGGCCACCACGAACAGCGTGCCCTTGGCCGACAGGTTGTCGATCGCCTGTTCCATCGGGTCGGTCTCCGGGGAGTCCGGGCCGCCGAGGCTGAGGTTGACGACCTTCGCGCCCTGGTCGACGGCCCACTGCATGCCGGCGATGATGCCCGAGTCGTAGCCGGATCCGCCGTCGCCCAGCACCTTGCCGTCCAGGATGCGCGCACCCGAGGCCACGCCCCGGTACCTGCCTCCCGACTTGGCGCCGGTGCCCGCGACGGTGGACGCCACGTGCGTACCGTGTCCGAGACGGTCGACGCTGTCCCGGGAGTCGGTGAAGTTCTTCTCGGTGATCTCCTGACCCGCGAGGTCCGGGTGCGTCTGGTCGACGCCCGTGTCCAGGACGGCGACCTTCACGCCCTTGCCGTCGTACCCGGCCTTCCACGCGTCCGGCGCGCCGATCTGCCGGACGCTCTTGTCCAAGGACGCCTGCCGCTTCCCGTCCAGCCACACCTTGGCGACGCCGGGCGCCGCCCGTCCGCCGGAGCCGGTCAGCGCGTCCCACACGCGGACCGCGCCGGTCTTCGGCGCGCTGACCGCCGCACCGTGCACCACGGGCAGCTCGAAGCGCATCGAGGCCCCTGCCCGCGTCAGGTCCGCGCGTACCGCCGACCGCTGCCGACCGCTGCCGTACGTCACGATGAGCGGCACGTCACGCCGGTGCGCGTCGTCGTATCCGGCCGCGACCAGGCCGGTCACATCGAACAGCGCCCGGTCCAGCTCCCCGCGGGCGAGGAGTCCGGCCGCGTCGCGCGGGACGGCGTAGGTGTGCTGCCGCGTGCGGTAGACGGATATCGGGATGTCCTCCCGCTCCTTGCCGTGCACCACGCCGCGCACCCGGCCCTGGCCGTCCACCGCCACCGTGTCGCCGGTGATCAGCGTCACCGCCTTCGGCGCGGCCTCGGCGGCGGCCGGGGCCGTCGCCCGGTCCCGGCTCTGCGGCCCGGGCACCGCGGCCCGTCCGCCCTGCGGGACGGCCTCGGCGGTCGCCGTCAGGCTCGCCGTCACCAGGGCGGCCAGCACGGCCGCCGTCGCCCTCCTCGTGTTCCCGCCTCGCGAACGGCGAGGCAGTCGACGCGGCGCCGTCAGGCGCCACGCCCCTTGCCGGTGCGGGTCCCCCGCACCGGGCGCCGTGGTCGCGGCGCCCGGTTCCTTCCCATGAGCTGACACACTCATCTCCTCGTCACTCGGTTGACGCCGTGCCCCGGTGGTCTGACGGTGCGACGACGGGTGACTGCGGACCGCCAGGTCCGCCGCGCGACGAAGCGCCGCACGAACCCGGAGGGCGCACGGCACCACCACGGCACCAGGCCGGCCTGTCCCCGCCGCTGTGACGGAAGCCGCAAGCGAGCGGGCCGCGGTGGTCGGACGCGGAAACCGCATTCGGTGAACAGGTCATGACACGCCCTCAGGTCGCTCGAAAGGCTATTCGAGATGACCGCGCGCGATCCCGTCGCGCGCAAATATTGTCATGTGCATAAGCATTCGGAGGCCGCCTCGGCGCCTGTCTCCCGGACGGACAACACGTGCCGCCGGGCCGTCACGGCCCGGCGGCACGACCCTCATCAGGGCTTGTCAGCGGCCCCTCGCGAACCGGCGGGCCCTCACCGGAGGGTGGTGTACGCCCGGTAGATCGTCTCGTCGACCGTGTCGCCGTCCCGCTCGGTCAGGTGCGCCCGGAAAGAGACCGAGCCGCCCGCGGCCGGGTTGTCCACGGTCACCGACCGCTTGCCGCCCTGCGTCCGTACGGGCAGCGAACGCCACGTCACGCCTTCGTCGTACGACACCTCCACGGTCAGCTCCTTCGGCGCCTGCCGCGCCGCCGGGCCGTCCAGCACCACCGGCACCGTCAGCTCCCGCCCCGCGGGCGCCGTGCTGGTCAGGCTCAGCTTCGGCGTGAACCGCACCGCCGACAGCGGCACAAGCGCCTCCTCCTCAGACGCGGCCGAGGTGAAGGTCCACTTCCCGGTGACCCGCGTGCTGACCGACGTCAGCGTCGGGTCGGGGCGGATGTCCGTGCGCAGCTCGTACGTCCTGGCCTCGGGCGGGAGGCCGCCGGTGCCGACGCACGCGGCGCCCTGTTCGTCGTCCAGCGTCCGGCCGTCGAGCAGCAGCGCGGACGAGGAGCCTTCGAGCAGATCCGGATCGCCGGGGTGACCGGCGCCGTCGCTGAACGTCGGCAGGCAGACGCCGATCTCGTCGCCCTTCCGGCTCCCTGTGCCCTGGACGGGCCCGAAGACGCCGACGTTGAAGGTGTCGCGGGTGACCTGGCCGGGCCGCAGGACGCGGGGCGGGCCGTCCAGGTTGATGCCGAAGGAATCCTCGTCGCCCAGTTCCCAGGCGAGGAACGCCCACCGGTAGCCGCGGGGCGCGGACACGTACTCCTTCCAGGTGCCCGGCAGCGGCAGCGGCGGGTAGAGGCCGATGCCCAGGCCGCCGAACGGTCCTAGCCACTCGGCGAGCACGTAGCCCGAGCGGCCCGGTGCCGGAGCTCCCACCGTGATGTCGGCCCGCGCGAACTCGCTCATGCGGGTCTGGTGGGAGAAGCCGGTGAAGAAGCCGTCGGCGCGGTTGAAGACGCTGTTGAACACCGTGTGCGGGTTCTGCTCGCCCGGCAGCGTCCAGACGGCCTCCAGTACGGACTCGAAGTGGCCCTTCGGCGCCGAGTCGCCGACCTGCGCGGTGGTGAGGTGGCGGAAGTCGTTCACCTCGGTGCCGAACTCGTAGAATCCGGCCGCCTCCTCACCGGTCACGTCGAAGAGGCCGAGCGCCCTGCCGATCGACGCCCTGGAGTCCGGGGGCTTGATCGTCACCGGCTTGGCCTGGCGCGCGTCGTAGGTGGCGGTGGTGTCCCCGGCCACTGTCAGGTACGGGCTGACCATCCAGGCCAGGTTCGGGTTCTCGGGGTCGCCGCTCGGGTTGTCGATCTGGACGTTGACGGTGTAGTGGCCCTTGGGCACGCGGAGGGTCACCGTGCCGTCCTGGTCGTCGTCGGTGACGTCCGTGTAGTAGGAGACGTCGTAGCCGACCACGGTGACGTCGACCGGCCCGGGCCTGCCCGTGGCGTCGCCGTACCTCAGCGTGAGGTCGTACCGCTCGTCCTCGCGCGTCACCGCGACGGGCGTACGGACCGACTCCCCGCCGCCCTCGGCCGTGGCGGTCACCGCGCCCGAGTAGACGCCGTCCTTCGTCCCCGCCCGGGTGTCCGCCACGATGTCCGCCTCGGCGGTGCCGTGCGCCGGGACGGTCAGCCTGCCGGTGCCGAGCGTGAACACTCCGGCGGCGGGAGCGCCGTCGGGGCCGGTGCCCTGGACGGACAGGTCCAGGGTGACGGGGTCGGCGGCGGTGTTGCGGTAGGTGAGCTTCCTGGTGACGGGCTGGTCGTCGTCGTGCGGCCAGGCCTGGATGCCGAAGCCCAGCGAGGTCTGCTCGCCGACCACGGTCTGCTTGATCACCTTCGCCACGTCGACCCGGCCGGAGCCCTGCTCGTACGGCGACAGGCCCGGCGTCGGCTTCGCCGAGGCGGTCAGCGCCTGCTTGAGCCGCTGCCCGGTCCAGTCGGGGTGCTGCTGGGCCAGCAGCGCGGCCGAGCCCGGCACGTGCGGGGTGGCCATGGACGTGCCCGACAGCGACTCGTACCCGTCCGCCGCCGGATCACCGATCTGCCCCTCCGCCGCCTTCGCCGCCACGATGTCCACGCCCGGCGCGGTGATGTCCGGCTTGATCGCCCCGTCGCCCTGGCGCGGGCCCCGGCTGGAGAAGAAGGCGAGCTGGTCGTCGCGGTCCACCGCGCCCACGGTCAGCGCCGCGTCCGCGGTGCCGGGCGAGTTCAGGGACTCGGCGTCGGGTCCGGCGTTGCCCGCCGCCACCACGAACAGCGTGCCCTTGCCCGACAGGTCGTCGACCGCCTGCTCCAACGGGTCGATCTCCGGGGTGTCCCAGCCGCCGAGGCTGAGGTTGACCACCTTGGCCCCCTGGTCCACCGCCCACTGCATCCCGGCGATGATGCCCGAGTAGGAGCCGGAACCGCCGTCGTCCAGCACCTTGCCGTCCAGGATCCGAGCACCCGAAGCCACACCCCGGTACTTCCCACCCGACTTCGCGCCCGTACCCGCGACGATCGAGGCGACGTGCGTACCGTGCCCGAACCGGTCCACGCTGTCCGGCGCTTCGGAGAAGTTCTTTTCGGCCACCTCCTGACCGGCGAGGTCCGGGTGCGTCTGGTCGACCCCGGTGTCCAGCACGGCGACCTTCACACCCTTGCCGTCGTACCCCGCCTTCCACGCCTCCGGCGCGCCGATCTGCGGCACGCTCTTGTCCAGCGACGCCCGGACCCGGCCGTCCAGCCACACCCGAGCGATTCCGGCGGCTGCCCGCCCGCGCCCGCCGGTCAGCGCCTCCCACACCCGAGAACCGCCGGACTTGGGCGCGGTCACCGCCGCGCCGCGCACGGCGGGCAGGTCCCGGCGCACCGACGCCCCGGCCCCGGTCAGTTCCGCGCGCACCGCCGACCGCTGCCGACCGCCGCCGTACGCCACGATCAGCGGCGTGTCGCGCCGGTGCGCGTCGTCGTACCCGGCCCGCAGCAGCCCGGCCACGTCGAACAGCCGCCGGTCGACCGCGCCCCGGGCGATCAGCCGTTCGGCGTCCCGGGGGACGGCGTAGGAGTGGCCGCCCGCCCGCTGGACGGATATCGGCACGCGCTCCCGGCCCTTGCCGTGCCGCACGCCGCGCACCCGGCCCTGGCCGTCCACCAGCACCGTGTCGCCGGTGATCAGCGTGACGGCCTGGTGCGCCCGGTGACCTGCGCCCAGCGCCCTGGACTGCTTGGTTACGTGCTGTCCGGCCGCCTCCCGGGCCGGTCCGCCCGGCGGTGCGGCCGTCGCGGTCGTCGCCAGACCGGCGGCCACCAGCGCCGCGAGACCGGCGAGCACCGCCTTGCGGCTGCTCCCGCCTCCCGTGCCTCCCGTGCGGCGAGGCAGGCCGCGAAGCGCTCCCCGGCGCCTCGTGCCCTTCTGCCGCGGTTCCCCCGGATCGGGCGCCGTGGTCGCGGCGCCCGGTTCCTTTCCCTGAGCCGACACGCTCGTCTCCTGTCGCTCGTAGGACGCCGCCGTCCGGTGGTCTAGGGCCGGAAGCGGCGGCGGATGGCGGCGGGCCGTCGGGCCCGCCCGGCGGCGGCAGGCCGCCGGGAGCCCCGGGGAGAGGTCAGGGCACCGGCGGCCGCGAGCGGCCTGACCGTTCCGGCGCGCTGGTCCATGACTCCCCCTCAAGGTTCCGCGAATAAAGACGAGTTAAGGACGGCGTGGGTTGTCCCACATTCCTCGAAACGCCCTGCGACTTTCCAGGGCCCTTGGCGTTTCGCCCGGAACACTCCGTATCAGCGGCATATCTGACACCGTCGCGTTTCCCACGGGAAGGCGGGCGGCAAAGGAGGCGGCGGGCGGCAAAAGGAAAAGGCAAGGAGACGACCGCTCCTTGCCACTATCAACCTATAACACACCAGGGGGCTTGCGGCAAGGCCCCGGTCGTGCCGCAGAATCTCCGCTCGAAGCCAGAACCTGCGGAAATCAGGGGTTCAGGAAATACGTGCGCTCTTGTCGGCGTATGCGTTTCACGGGACGTCGGACCGCCGGTCCGCCGCCGCACCGGGCGCAGCGGCCGGCCGGAACGCGACCGTGTCGAATGGGGGGTTTGATGACTGACGTGATCGTCGTCGGCGGCGGGCCGACCGGCATGATGCTGGCCTGCGAACTGCGGCTGCACGGCGTACGCACGCTGGTGCTGGAGAAGGAGGCGCAACAGCCCCCGTACGTCCGCTCGCTCGGCCTGCACGTGCGCAGCATCGAGGTGATGGACCAGCGCGGCCTGCTGGAACGGTTCCTCGCGCACGGCCGGCAGCACCCGCTCGGCGGCTTCTTCGCCGGTATCCAGAAGCCCGCGCCCAGCGGGCTGGACACCGCGCACCCGTACGTCCTCGGCATCCCGCAGACCATCACCGACCGCCTGCTCGCCGAGCGCGCCGCCGAACTCGGCGCCGAGGTCCGGCGCGGCCGCGCACTGGTCGGGCTGAGCCAGGACGACGACGGCGTGACCGCGGAGCTGGCCGACGGCACGCGGCTGCGCTCGCGCTACCTCGTCGGCTGCGACGGCGGCCGCAGCACGGTGCGCAAGCTGCTGGGCGTCGGCTTCCCCGGCGAGCCCACCAGGGTCGACACGCTGCTGGGCGAGATGGAGGCGGCCGCACCGGCGGAAGAGGTGGCCGCCGTGGTGGCCGAAGTCCGCGAAACCCAGAAGCTGTTCGGCGCCGGGCCGGTCGGGGACGGGCGGTACCGCGTCGTCGTGCCCGCCGAGGGGGTGGCCGAGGACCGCACGGTCCCGCCGGATTTCGAGGAGTTCAAGCGGCGGCTGCGGGTGTTCGCCGGCACCGATTTCGGTGTGCACTCACCGCGCTGGCTCTCCCGCTTCGGCGACGCCACCCGGCTGGCCGAGCGCTACCGGACCGGCCGCGTGCTGCTGGCCGGTGACGCGGCGCACGTCCACCCGCCGATGGGCGGACAGGGCCTCAACCTCGGCGTCCAGGACGCGTTCAACCTCGGCTGGAAACTGGCCGCCGAAATCCGCGGCTGGGCACCGGAAGGGCTGCTGGACAGCTACCACACCGAGCGGCACCCGGTGGCCGCCGACGTGCTGGACAACACCCGCGCGCAGATGGAGCTGATCTCCACCGGGCCCGGTGCCCGGGCCGTGCGCAGGCTGCTGTCGGAACTGATGGACTTCGAGGAGGTGAACCGGCGCCTGACCGAGAAGATCATCGCGATCGGGGTCCGCTACGACGTCGGCGAGGGGCACGAGCTGCTCGGCCGGCGGATGCGGGACGTGCGGCTGAAGCGGGGCCGCCTGTACGAGCTGACGCACGGCGGCCGCGGGCTGCTGCTCGACCAGACCGGCCGGCTGTCGGCGGCGGGCTGGGCGGACCGGGTCGACCACGTCGTCGACGTCAGCGAGGACCTGGACGTGCCCGCGGTGCTGCTGCGGCCGGACGGCCACGTGGCGTGGGTCGGCGAGGACCAGCGGGACCTGCGCGGCCAGTTGTCCAGGTGGTTCGGCGCCGCGGCCGACTGAGCCGTCCCCGCGGGTCCCCCGCACCGGGCGCTGCGGTCACGGCGCCCGGCTCCTTCCCTGAAGCAGACACTGCGTCTCCTTGATCCAAGGCCGACGCCGCGCCACCCGCCTGGTCGGCAGCGGGTGGGCGTACGGCGCCACACGACCGCGGACCTCGCGGCCCGCGGTGCGACGGGACGTCGCCGGAGCCCGAGGAGCGACGCCACCGGCCGGTGGCCCCGGCCGGTGCCGCGCCCGCCCATGGCCGACGGACGGCGGCCGCGGCACGCCGAAACCACTAGCGGCGAACGGGCCATGACTCCTCCTCAGGTTTCGCGGGTGAAGAGGGAACAGAGAGCCGACGGGTTGCCTCGTGGGTCACATCGCCGCGCGGCGACCGGTGCCCCGCCCGGACGCCCGGGCGGCCGGCCGCCGCGCGTCACCGGCCCGCCG